>CAYIOX010000056.1:0-1547 GCA_964365245.1 uncultured Candidatus Saccharibacteria bacterium | reverse complement strand
CTGTCCGTCGTCGACACTCCTCCCAAGGGTTCGCTCGGGGATGTTTTGTCCACTCGCCAAGCGTCGAGATTTCGGCTTTCCTATATCGTGGAAAAGCGCAGAAAGCCTTATTTCTAAAGACCAATCCTTGTCTGCCGCGTGTTGTAAAGCATGTAATAAATGATTCCAAACATCATATATGTGTTCACCAGATTGCTCGCACCCGATTCCCTCTTCTAATTCTGGAATAATATTTTTTAACAATCCAAATTTTTGCAACATCACAATTCCACTTGCAGGATTTTTTGACATGATTATTTTTACAAATTCATCACGGATTCTTTCTGTGGAAATTTTTTTTATTAAATCAGCATTTTTTAAAATACTTTCAGTTGTGTGATACGACACAGAAAAATTCAATTGGCAAGCAAAACGCACTGCGCGCAACATTCGCAAGGCATCTTCTTTGAAACGGTCATTCGGCTCCCCCACCGCTCGCAAGGTCTTATCTTTAATGTCCTTTATGCCACCAAATAAATCAACTAGATGTCCTTTAGAATCCAAAGCCATAGCGTTGACCGTAAAGTCACGTCTTTTAAGGTCATCTTCTAGCTTATCACTGAACCTAACCTCATCTGGATGTCTAAAATCGCTATATTTTGCTTCAATTCTATATGGAGTAACCTCTATAATCTTATATTCGACTGTTTCACGAATAACATTATCATTAGATGTTTCTTGTGAAACATTATCTTTTGGTGTTTCACATGGAACACCTGTCTGCGCAGGCAGGCATACTCCCACAGTTCCAAAAGTGTTTTCATATATAGTCTTTTTAAAAAGAGAAATAATCTGCTCTGGTCTAGCGTTAGTTGTAACATCCCAATCCTTCGGTTCCTTGATTCTTTCGATTTCACTCAAAATCTGTAACATTAAAAGATCTCTCACACATCCGCCAACTAAAAAAACTTCAAAACCAGCTTTTTCAAGTGTTTTAGTTACATGTGAAACTTCTTTGGGAATTTTTGATATTAAATTTTTTAGATCCTGTTCCATTTTATTTTTTGTGGTCAGGCATAGTTTTCTACTGAAAACTTGCACGACCCTGGCTCGTGCTCAGAAAGTCATAACATGACTTTCTGCACTCTGCCTTGCACATAGTGCCCCGCACTTTGTGCACCCGGAGGGATTCGAACCCCCAACAACTGCTTCGAAGGCAGGCATGATATCCATTTCACTACGGGTGCAAAATTAAATTAATAATAAAAGAATTATACACTATTTTAAAAAATTGACAAAGAGTGCTTATTTTACAAGGTATTTATATAATTGCGTTAAGTTAAATAAAATACTATAATTAAAAAGCTTTCTATTTTACACTATTTATCGGGAAAAGTCCTATAAGCAATGAATTATAGAATAAGAAAGCAAATTTTTAAATTTATTTAATCTTAAAAGACAGATTTCTTAAGATAATTTCATCACTCTTTCTCTAATCTTTAAAGGATACCTTTTTAGATAATTTAGCAATTTAGATTTGTTAATCTTGTCTGGAGAAGTATCTTTAT
>CAYIOX010000055.1:0-1626 GCA_964365245.1 uncultured Candidatus Saccharibacteria bacterium | reverse complement strand
ACTACATCAATTCCAAGTTCTCCCCAAGGAAGCTCCTTGGGGTCCTTTTGGCTAAAGTATTTTATTTCTTTGCCGTAAATGGAAAGACTTTTTTTGCTTGCCTCGCCGGAGCTTTGCGAAGGCGGGTCATTAACCACCGGCATGAAAGCGCTCCGCCCGTAGGCGGTGTCGTATTTCAAAAGATAGGCGATATTATCTATGTCCGACAAATCGTTCATCGCCACCACTTCCAAATCGTTCTCGGAAAGCGCCAATCTCAAAAACGCCCGCCCAATCCTCCCCGCTCCGTTTATGGCAACTTTAATCATGGGTAAATTATAGCAGAATACTTAATTAAGTTTCCTGAAATTATACACACCGCTGATAAAATCTATTTTAATGTTTTTAGATATCGCTTGATTCGCTCTTGGTTTTCGTTTTCTTTATCTCCTTTAAAATATAGCTCTATGTATATGAATTCTGTTTTATTTTTATGATATGCATAAATAAGTCGTATTGATCTGGCTCGAAGTGATTCACAATGAACACGCGCTTTGACTATTTTCATCTCCTCTGTGGCGCTAATAACAGTAAAATTCTTGCCTATGCCCGTCGGTGATGACAAAAGCACGGGCTTTATATCTTCAATATCTTTCCTAAGAGTGGGATATTTTTTAGAAAGTTTTTTCAACTCTTTCTTAAATTCAGGTAGTTGAAAAAAATTACTCATTGTCTTCCGTTACCGAAGTTTCATCGGGTCTATAAAACACATGCCTATAATTAAGAATTTCTTTGTTTTTTGCGACCCGCCATGGAGTATCGATATGGGACATATCTGAAAGTTCTTTTGCGGTTTTTGAAGCAAGGCGTTCAAGCTCATTATCAATGTGTTTTAATTCTTGAGCAGATAAGGCAAATACCTCTGGGTCTTTTGTAATCAAGTATTTCTTTTGGTCATAGTTGAAATATTTGCTCTTTACTTCCACCAATTTTCCTTGAATTTCTAATGCGCGGGTGATTTTTGCAAATGACACAGGACTTGGACCATGAGTATTTTTTATGTATGTGGCGCCAATAAGATACTTTTGGTATTTTTCATAATAATCAAAATCAATAAAGTATAATAGCTTGTAAATAGCGGTTTGACCAATATTGGGGCGACTGCCAACTTTACTCACAATATAGAGCAGGATTTGCTTAAATTTACCAACATTTTCTTTGGGAATTTCTCGAATCTGTACAGTGTCATGCTTTATTTTTTTTTCCTCGCTATTCTTACTAAAGGTCTCCTCTGACACGCCAAATAAACGCGCCAAAATGGCTTTTTGCTGACCGCTTGGTTTTGTATTACCCTGCTCAAGTTTGATGTAGGTCGGTCGAGAAATACCCAAACTTTTTGCCGCTTCGGTTTGGGAAAGACCCAACAATTTGCGTTTATTTTTTATCCATGTGGACATATCCGCAAATATATCATACCGCCGCGCTCTTTACAACTTGACTGTGGACAGTGTAAGTTTGTAAAATTAGTCATGCTATAATTTATGTCTAAATGTGAATTATGTTCAAAAATAGAAGCGAAGCGGGGCGCCGATTGGCCCTTAAGCTAAAACAGTATAAAAATTCGAGCGCAGTCGTATTGGCTCTGCC
>CAYIOX010000054.1:0-1800 GCA_964365245.1 uncultured Candidatus Saccharibacteria bacterium | reverse complement strand
CCAATTGTTTAATATGGGTCTACGCTTTCCTCGAACCGCGGAGAGCTCGGTGTAAAATAATCGAAAGATTTAAATAAGTGAACTCACTTATTTATTCATGACTAATATAACTCTTTCAATTGAAGATGAAGTTTATAAAAAGATGCGAAGATATTCTGAAATAAGATGGAGTGAATTCGTTAGAAAGTGTGTGCAAAAAAGAGTTGAAGAATTAGAGCAATTAGATAAAGATGATTGGGAAAATGCTAGATTTCTTGGAGATGAAAAATTGTTGTCTGAATCATGGGCTTCTAAAGAGGACGAAAAAGCTTTTGCTTACTTACAATGATTATTAAAAAATTTGATATTGTTTTAGTTGATTTTCCTTTTAGTGATCTAACTAAAACTAAAAAAAGACCTGCATTAGTTATTAATTCTTTAGAAGGTGAAAATGTTATTCTTTGTCAAATTACTACAAAAAGAAGAAGTATTCAAAAATATGAAATATTCCTTTCTAAAGAATCATGCACTGGAGACATCTGTTTTGATTCTTTTGTTTATGTTGATATGATTTTTACATTACATAAAAGTATTATTTATAAAAAGATTGGTGAAGTAAACAATCTAAAAATAAAAGAAATGATAAATCAAAAGATTAAATTGGTTCTTCAATAGTTATATGGACCCACCAAGGATCGAACCGCGGAATTCTCCGTGTAAACAAATAGAAAAAAGTGTAATCTTTTCTAACGAGCTACTTATTTACTGAGCTTTTAGCCCCTATTGTTTAATGTGGGCTTAAAAAGGATAGAACTCCTGAATCCTAAGGAAATGAACCACTCTAGCCATAACAAAACCAGATACATAGTATTATTAATCCTATTAAGGATATCATTGTAAATAAATCAGATACTTTCTTTTAAATTATGAAAAACGAACAAGATAAAGAGATAGAACAAGAATCTGCAAATGAAACAAACTCAGAATTAGAAAACTACAAAAAATTAGTTGAAAAAAGTCTCGAGAATCTAAAATATTTACAAGCAGATTTTGACAATTATCGAAAAAAATTCGATAAAGAAAAAGAAAGTATAATAAGACTTGCAAACGAGAACCTAATTCAAGAATTGATAGTAATTCTTGATGATTTTGAAAGTTCAATAAGGTTAACAGAAAACGATAAGAACAAAGAAGGGATTTTACTAATGGAAAAAAAGTTTTTTGACCTTTTGCAAAAGCATGGGTTAAAAGAAATTGAATCACTTGGTAAAAAATTTGATCCTAATTTCCATGATGTATTATGCAAAGAATTAAGTGAACATGATGATGATGTAGTGATTGAAGAAATACGAAAAGGGTACATATTATGTTCAAAAGTAATAAGACCGACAAAGGTAAAAATCTCCCAAAAAGATAATTCCCAAGATTTAAAAAGGGATGACTTGAAATAACAATATCAAAAAAACAATGTGCCACCACAGAAATGATGTAGTTTGTTACAGGCACTTGTTTTTTGGACTTCAAAATCGTAAGATTTTGATAGTGCTCAAGATTTTACAATCTTGACATGCTCAGGAAATGGGAACTGAGTATCTTAACCATACTTTAAAAAGCATGGTTTCCATTTCCTGACATGGCAAAAGAAAAAATTATCGGAATTGACCTTGGTACTTCAAATAGTCAGGCTGCCGTAGTTCTCGGCGGAAAGCCAACAATCATCCCTTCAGCTGAAGGAGCAACTATAGCTGGAAAAATGTTTCCTTCAATTGTAGCATTTACAAAAGATGGCTCTCTTTTAATAGGGGAATCTGCAAAAAGGCA
>CAYIOX010000053.1:0-1934 GCA_964365245.1 uncultured Candidatus Saccharibacteria bacterium | reverse complement strand
TTTTTGCATTTTGTCCGCGCGGAGGAGGGGTCTGGGGAGGAATCCGCGCGGGCTTCTGGATTTTTTTGGCGCAAATCTTAATCTTCTATCCAAACTTGTGCTGGACGATGAGCGTCAGAATTTTTAATGTCAACAAAAATTTTGATGTACTTAGGTTTGATAGATTCTTTTACTTGTTCGTAAACAAGACGTGCTAGTTCTTCCGCTGTAACTTTAGCTTTTGTGATTTCAGTTAATACATTCTCGACATCAACGTACTCAAGAGCTAGTTTGTCTGGGTGGTATTCTATGATTATCTCACCAGAAAACTGCTTATCTGTTACAGAACATAAAGCCTTAAATGGTAAAAATATTTTAGTGCCGCTTATTTTAAAATCGAGCGGAATTGTTTTCATAATTAAATAGCCGATCTAAATCTTTTCCGAAATATGGAAAGGATTGTAATTGATTCCTCTATCATAGACATCAACCCCCTCCGCTCTTTTAAGCCAACCAACAATAAGATAAGTTATTGGTGTCGCAATTACTTCATATCCAACCTTAAACAAATATCCAGACCAGATGATTGTAAATAACGCGGCAAGAGGCAAGGTTCCATAAAACGCGATGAGAACGAAAACAATCGTATCAACACCCTCGCCAATGATTGTGGAGCCAATAGTGCGCATCCAAAGGTGTTTACCATTCATCCAAACTTTCATACGCGAAAGAACAAATGAATTACAAAATTCACCGATAAAAAACGCGATTATGGAACCAAAGACAATTCTCGGAACAAAACCGAGAATTGTCGCATACGCCTCTTGTCCACCCCAAAATGAAGCGGCTGGTAGCCATTGAACGAAAAGATACGCTAGGCTCATCAGGATAAGTGCGATAAAAGCTGACCAAATTATTTTCCTCGTTGCGCGATAACCATAAACTTCAGTGAGAATATCGCCAAATATATAGGTGAGAGGAAAGATAAAAATTGCACCAGCAAAAACAAATGGTCCAATGCCGATAAGTTTTACGGCAACAGTATTTGAAATCATCAAAAGTGCAACAAACGCAATTGCAACGTATAGAAAATATTTGCTTTTTGCTGTATCTATAGTGTTCTCATTCATAATTTTATGAGTTATAATAAAAATACTTTTCTATGGCTATACTAAATGATTATAACAAACTTTCAGAGAGTTATCAACAGACTGCTGTCAAGCCCGACAAGCAATTTTCTACGCTTCCGACAGTTCTCAAAATTGCAGGAAATTTTGAGAACAAAGTAATTTTAGATCTCGGTTGCGGTAGCGGATTTTTCTCCAATGAATTTGCTCGTGGTGGTGCAAAGAAAGCTATTGGTATTGATAATTCTGTTGAACAAATAAATCTCGCAAAGAAAAATCCGCTAGAAAACACAGAATATATTATTGGTGATATTTTCACAGACAAATTACCTTCGACCGATATAGTTCTTGCTCCTTATGTTGTCAATTACGCAACCGATACAAAACAGTTAGTCAAACTTTTTCAAAACATTTATAGCAGTTTAAACGCGAACGGAAAATTGATAATAGTCGTTGATTTGCCAGAAGGAAAAGATTTGAAAAAGTTTGGCGCGATAAAAAATGTGCTTGGCGAAAAAGTTGATGGAGCAAAAATTGAAATTCAACTTTTTAACAATGAGAAATTTATCTTATCGCTAAATGCTTTCTATTTTACGCCAAGCACATTAGAAAATTCTCTCCGCTCGGTTGGGTTTAGCGATATTTCTTGGCACAAACCGATTATCTCGAATGAAGGAGTAGATAAATTAAGTAGTGAATTTTGGAAAGGTTATATTGAGTCCCCAGAATTAGGATACATATCAGCAAACAAAATATAACCTTTCTTAGTTAACTGCGCCGAAAAAATCCGAACGGAAGCCCGCGCGGATTCCTCCCCAGACCCCTCCT
>CAYIOX010000052.1:0-2361 GCA_964365245.1 uncultured Candidatus Saccharibacteria bacterium | reverse complement strand
CTCGGTCATAATTTTAAATTATAACGCATTATAGTTAAACAAACAAAACCCGCCGATGCGGCGGGTTTATTGCTGCTCACGGGTAAATACTAATCAGTATCTTGTAACCGCTATGTCGTTGTCTCCCCACAGATTGTTCCGACCCTAGCGAGAGTATATCGCCGCCGCTCGTCCATAATGGCATTCCATAAAGAAGACAGTGGCTAATCGGGACCCTAGGATTGTGATTCTCAGAGACTCGCTGGCGGGCGCGAAAAACCACCTCTTCCATTGACACACCAACATCGGCCTGAATAAAGACTTCAACTTGTTCCATCTTCGGCTCCTTCCAAATCCACTTACAAACGAAAAAGACCGACACTAATTGTTGATGATACCATAACCAATCGGAATATTCAAATCCAAATCCAAGGGTTACCCTTGGATAGATTCTATGCCCATATCTCGCATTTCCAACCAATCATTTATAAAATCAGAGAATTCACGTTCTGTAGAAAAATAATCTGGAAAATTTTCTTTGTTTAAAATAATTTTCTCTTCTCTGTTGATTCCCACAAAATCTAGATAGCTGGACAAATAATAATTTTGCAGAAATTCTCGTTGAATCTTCAATTTTTTCTCGTTCTGTTTATACCAATTTTCATCAACTAGTTTTAATGGATTTAAATGGATGTAAGAAAAAAGATACCGCAAATATTCATCATTATCTGCGTGTTTGGCTTGAAAAGTATTTTGGAACAGACGGCCAGTTCGATTATATTTTTTATTGAAGTACATGGAATAGGCCGTCATCAATTTCAACATAAACTTACTAATACCAGATTCATCTTTTTCTCTAATCAGTAAATGAAAATGATTTGGCATCAAACAATAGGCGCCAATAGAAACAATGATTTTTTCCCGCTTTATCTTCTCCAAGGGTAACCCTCCGATAAGCTTATACTCAAATGGTTTGTGCGAGTTGGCAATATAAAGCAGTTTGATAAAGCGAGAATAATCATACTGGTCGACAAAAATAATTCGCTTTTCCACTCCACGAGCGTAAATGTGGTAATACTCATCAGTACTAAAATTAAATTTTCTTTCCATAACACACATTGTACTACTAAAACATTCCATATTCCAAGGGTAACCCTTGGTCGTACTTGGTCGTAGGGTAGTGGATGGTACCATAATCAACAGGAAAGGCAAATTATCTAAATCCAAGGGTTACCCTTGGTCGTAGGGTACAAAAACCCACCGATAAAAAACATCGGGGGGGGTTTGTTTTGATTAGACTAAAATTTAATCGGCAATCCAGTAAGTTGAGATTGGGGTGGTTTGGTGGTGTTTAGTATTGAGGAGGAGAAACGGATTGCAATTGCGCTTGCGCTTGCGCTTGTAATAGAATCAATAATTGTTCTAATAGTTGCTGGAGTTTGGTTTGTAATTCAACCACTGTGGTCGCGGTGATAGTCGGAGTTATAGTTGTGAAAACTTCAGCCAATTTAGCTCGGGTTCTGGGGCCGACGACGCCGTAACCATCATCTTGCTCACTACTAACTACAGCGTATTTTAATTGGAATTTACCGACGGCTTTTTTTGTTAAAAGACCGAAATAATCGGTCTCTTGTCCCGGTGAACCCGAACCAGTATTTGTCACCTTAGTATCAAGATTAGAATTAAGCAATTGCTGCAGACGACGAACATCCTCGCCGCTTCGGCCAACTTCCAAAACTCGGTTAAAAATTGGCGAAACCAATGGGGTGATGGTTGGGATTTGAGGTGGTGGCAGTAAAGTTACCGTCGGCGAAGCCACCGACGGCGGGATAACCGCTAGCGGCGCCGGCGGTGGTGTACCACCGCCCCCACCTCCTCCACTACCACCGCTAGTGCCACCGCTGGTTGTTCCGCCGCCACAAACAGTTCCAGAATCGGGAGTTACCGTTACTGTGGAAGTAGCCCCCGACTGCGGCTGAAATTCAGCTGAAGATTCCGTCGCATTGCATACCTCTGCTAAAACATAGTTAGATGACGGACTAACACTATGATTGATCTTATAGCGACCGACGGCTTGAATTTTAAGATAAGAGTTAACCGGCATAGTGGCGACAAAATTGTTGGTTGAAGCCTCTATTTTTTCTACCACTGAGTCGCTTGAACCAACGACATTGAGAGTGACCCCGCCAACTGTAATCTGAACTGAAGAAGAGGTAGTCAGAGTCACATCATTATATGCCGCGAAAGCTGTCCCAAAGCCGACCAACAAAAGAGCGCCAAAAATTGCTAAGAATATTGATTTCATTGGGGTATTAATTAAATGTACGGCTACTGACAAGTACCGGAAGTGGCGATCAACGGACCAGTGGTGGTCGCATAAAT
>CAYIOX010000051.1:0-2373 GCA_964365245.1 uncultured Candidatus Saccharibacteria bacterium | reverse complement strand
GAGGGCGGGGCGGGAATTCCTTTCCCCTTCAACCCCTTTCCTTCCCGCCCCGCCCTCGCTTTCGCCGCTTCTTTTTTCGCCGCCGCAATTTTTCGTGCCAACAAAGTTGACACATCATTTATAAGTTGGTTTCTATTCTCCGGTTTTTGCGATAGCTTCTGATTCTTTTTTATGCAATGCAGAATTCATAAAATCCATTATTATCTTTATCTGACCCTCTATTTCAGACAAATAAAATTCCCCATGTTTCAACTCATTAAATCTTCCGTGTGCCATAGAATTTCTCAGGTTGTTTATTTTCCAAAGAGTTTTTATAAATTCATCTTTGTTGGAATCTTTAATATACAAATCTGATATTAAAGATATTTTATCTCCAAAATGCAAGCGGTCGATAATTTTATCCATTGCTTCTAATCTTGCGCCGCTCATTACTTCGGGGTATATAATTAAATCTCTTACTTCGCGCTCTACAAAATAAGTAAACCAGAAACAAAATTCAACGGCTTGTATCTCTTCTGTTTTCATTTTATATTTTTCTCGAACAAGAAGCCTAGCGGAATCAACGGTCTTTTTTATATCTTGAGCAACCCCTTTTTCTTTCATGACCCTAATAAATTCATCGGGATTTCGTAAAAGTCTTTCGATTTCTTCTTTATCCATAAGATTATTTCTATATCTTTTCTATAAACTTTTCATCTTTTTCCAGCTGAATACAAATTCCTTTTATTTCTTCTATCTTTTTTGCTTTTACTAATTCTTCAGCTAATATTTTAACAACATTTTTTGACAAATCATAACCGATTTTTGAGTTTAATTTAGAAAGAAAAGAACTATCAAAAATATGCATTATTTCTTTGGGCAACGATAAAAATCCTATTTTGAAAATCCTCATGTCAGTAGCGCCATAGCTAAGTAAAATTTTATTTCCATCATCTAGGTTTATTTGAGAAAATTTTCCTTTTTGATACGTCGTTACAATACTCATAAATTTATTCTTTGATAAATAATTCTATTAAAACAACGAAGACTAGATTCAAAACAACAAATTTATCAACTAAAAATTTTCTTCTATTTTCTAGTTGTTTCAAATCATATCTCATTGGCTCTCTATCTTTCTCTGTTTGTTTATCAATAAACTCTTGAGCCGCGGGTCTTATATTATCGAAATAAACATTATAAATTTCTTTTTCCTTTTCTATAATTTTTCGTTCAAAATGTCTTATTTTTAACCAATACCACAAAATAACAAAAATAATAAAAGATATTTGATATCTCTGAAAATAAAAAATATTAAAACCTGCTATTAAAATTACTACTTCATCCCAAAAGATATAATCTAATATATCGCGCTTTTTCTTTTTTTCCCATTTCTCTTCTGCCATAAATTTATTTATTGCTTTCTTTTTCTTGCTCTTTTCCTCTTTTCTCTTCAAGTTTAAATAAATTTTCCGAATCTAAATAGAGTTTTTTCCAATTATCTCCAATCATCCTTAGGTGTATAGAGGAGGCGTCCTTACCGGACTTCTTTGCGACAGATTCAAATCTTTTGGAATAATCTGGTGGAATATTTTGCCAATCTTTGCCCAGTAAAGATTTAAATTTCTTTTCGATCTCTTCTCTTATAATGAATGGTTCTTTCATCCTTTCTCCCGCCCGATCCCATGCGCTATCTTCTAAATCAACATCGAGCATGACTCTCGCATGTTTACTATCTCCTAAGGATTCAACATACTTCCGCCAATCTTCTGCAATTTCTAATACTTTTTCAGGAGTATGAGAAAATCTTTGTTTTAATCTAAGATAATTAATCTCCATTGCATCGAAGGCATCTTGATAATCTATGAAGTGGGGAGAATCAAAATGTACGCGTTCAAATATCCTTTCTTTTAAAAATTGCACATTTCTTTCAATATCTTCAACATTTGCTGGACGTTCAAATTTCTTTTTTGACTTCCAGATTATAAAAATTACGATTGCAACAATTATTATTAACCAAGTTGGTATATACATAGTTTTTATTTTATTAATTCTTCGATTGAAACACCTAACGCTTTGGCGATTTTAGCCATAGTTTGGACGCTTGGCTTATTAACTACACCGCTTTCGACTTTCATAAGCGTTGTATATTTTACATCAGCTTTCTTGGCTAAATCATCTTGCGTCAAGCCAAGTTTAGCGCGTAATTTCTTAATGTTTTCGCTAATTGTTTTTCCACTTGTCATATAAATAAAGTTTTGATAGTATTATAGTAAAAGAGACGATTGCCTCTATTGTTATACTACCAAATAATATAAAAATTATCAAGCGAATGACGGTGTATTTCGCAAAGCGAAATACGAAAAATTGCGGCGGCGAAAAAAGAAGCGGCGAAAG
>CAYIOX010000050.1:0-2597 GCA_964365245.1 uncultured Candidatus Saccharibacteria bacterium | reverse complement strand
AGCTACGACGCTTGAAAGCAGTATAAAGACGACAAAAAGCCCAATAAAGGAGATTTGTGTAAGATACTTTGGAATAGTCATAGTGTTAGATAATTATAGCAATATTTTATTGCTGGGTCAAAAAAAATCGATTGCTTTCTCTCTCTTTTTTAGCTTTCTGCGTATTTCTAATAGCCAACCGCAAGTGGGATGACAAAGGCAATAAGGATCAAAATAATGATGGCGATAAAAATGATCCTTTTTATTTTACTTTGTTTGTCGGGAAGCATATTTTTGAAACCACGCTTTTATTTTATCCCAAAATAGTATTCGAATTCCAATGAATTCCAAACCAACGAAAATCAGCCAAGAGCCCGGCGTGAAGGGCGTAACCAAAGCCAGTAGGCCGATGACGATCAAGAGTACACCGATTGTTTTTTTAATCATAAATTTTACATTACAGATTTTCTTTCTTCATCAAAGAGTAATAAATATCCAAAAGGGCAAAAAGCAGGCTTATGGTGAGCGGTCCCAACAAGAAACCAATGGGTCCGAAAAATCCAATACCGCCAAGAACGGACAAGAGAATGATCAAAGGATGAAGTTGCATGCCGCGCCCAACAAATTTGGGGCCTAAAAAATTATCAACGAGACCCACCGCTCCTATTCCCCACACAATCAGACCGGCCCCAGAAAACATCTCACCTTTGAGGAAGAGGAATATAATAGCCGGGGTGAGCACGAGCGCGGTGCCGATGCCGGGGATGAGCGCGGCGATTGCCGCGATACTTCCCCAAAGAACGGCATTGGGAACTCCGAAAATAGCAAACCCCACCGAGGTTAAAATTCCTTGAACAAGCGCGATTAAAAGATTTCCCTTCATAACCGAGCCAACAGCCATCTCTATCTTTTGAGAAATTGTTTCGTCGTCAGCGTCCGAAAGGGGGCTTAAGGCGATAATAGCCGCTTTTAATTTCTGTCCATCTTTTAGCAGATAATAAAGAGCGACAAGGAATAAAAAGAAGCTGACTGCCATTTTTGCAAAGCTTCCGAATACAGAGCCGAGATGCTGGAGCAGCCAGCTTAACCCCTGCTTAAAATACTGATCAATATTTACGGAAAATTCTTGTGCGGCGGGAAAGTAATTTTGGAGATTATCTATCAAGCTATTGAAGACATTAAGAACAGCATCTTTTCCGTCACCAACCGTAAGAGAGAAATAGAGTTGCTCGGCTTCTTGAAAGATTTGTATTCCCAGAAATACAAGAGGGGTAAAAATGAAGATTATAACAATGAGAATGGTGGCGAGCGCTGAGAGTCCTTGCCGTCCGTGGACAAAGCCGACTATTTTTTGATAAACGGGCTGCAATACGGTCGCAAAAACTATTGCTAAGGCGAGCGCGTAGAGAAAGGGCTTAAAAATGAAAAAAACCAGAACAAAAATTCCCGCAAGGATGGTTAGTAAAAAATACAATTGTGGTTTTCGGTCATTCATATTATTTTGCTTTTTCTTTTTTTTGCTTCCAGCGCGCGGATTTCTTTTTCATCAAATCCCAGATGATGGCCGACTTCGTGCCATACTACCCCATAGATTAATTTTTTCAACTTCTTTTCATCGCGACCGGCTAATTCTTCCAACGGTTGTTGAAAGATAGTGATTTTGTCAGGCAACACTCCGAAGTATCCGGCGCCGCGTTTTGTCTTTGGGATACCTTCGTAGAGGCCGAGCAACATCTCATCCACTTTAATGCCGACCTCTTTGGCTTTTTTGCGGCGCGCGTCCATCTCCACAACAAACGCGACATTATCCATTGCTTTTCTTCCGTGCTCTGGTAATGCCGAAATAGCTTCGCGGATTAATTGTTCAAAGGCGTTTTTCTTCATACGGGTATTGACGCTCTCCTTCGGTAAAAGAATTTGCGTATCTCCTCGACCAGAATGATTGACCCGGCAATTAGAATGATTATGAACCATTCCGAAAGAGAGAGCGGCGTGGTGCGCAGGACTTTCTGCAGAAACGGTGTATAGAGCGCGGCAAATTGTAAAAATATGATTATCGCAGTGGCGCCGACTAAAAACTTATTAGAAAATGGATTCATTTGGAAAATGGATTTGTTTTCGGATCTGCAATTCCAGGCGTTAAACCATTGGAAAACTGCAAGCGTTGTGAGCGAAATTGTCCATGCCTTAGTAATATCGGTTTCAAAATAACCTCTGAAAAGATAGAGTGTTCCGATGGCCATTGGCAATGCCATAAAGAACATTCTCTGCGTCATAAGTCCGTCCACAATCCATTTTTTTGGTCGCTCAAATTTTCCCTGCATCAGTCCTTTTTCTTTTGGCTCCATAGCCAACGCCACATCAAGGAAGCCGTCAGTGACAAAATTAAGCCAGATGATTTGAGCGGCAAGAAGAGGCAATGGGTATCCTAAGATAAGCGCGCCGGCAATGACTAACACCTCGCCCATGCTCGTGGAAAAAAGATAAAGAATGACTTTTTTGATTGTCTTATAAATCCCCCTGCCTTCTTCAGCGGCTGAAACTATACTTGCGAAGTTGTCGTCTAAAAGCACAATATCCGAGGCCTCTTTTGCTACCTCTGTTCCGATTTTCCCCAT
>CAYIOX010000049.1:0-2771 GCA_964365245.1 uncultured Candidatus Saccharibacteria bacterium | reverse complement strand
TCTGGGGAGGAATGCGGGCGGGTTTCGGACTGGGGATTTTCGGAAATTCGGCGGCATTGAAAAAAGAATTAAAAAATGATATTATTGTATTGCAAGTCATAAAATGTATTATATCATACTCCATACATTATAATCTACTATGTCCACAATAGGCAAGAACATAAAACAGTACAGACAGGAGAAAGGGCTTTCGCAAGATAAGTTGTCGAAACTTGCCGATTTGTCTCTTAATACGGTTGTGAAGATAGAGTTGGACGAAAGCCCCAACCCTACCATTGAGACGATACAAAAAATTGCGAAAGCCCTTGGAGTTTCCGTTGACGATCTTTTGAAAAAATAAATTTATGCCAGAAGAACAAGAACAAGTGGAAATAAAAATTGATCAATATTTGGAATCGCCAAAGGCGTTTCATCTTGAAATGCCTTTGTATCATCCTCTTGATTTGAGTATTGGGGTTATCGCCGAGAAAGTTTTCGAGCATATTGCCCACGCAGGAACAATGGATGCTTATTGTATTTGGTGCGACAAAGAGAGCGTCTTTGATTCCGAAGAATATGTTTACGGTAAGACATACGGAACTTGGAAACGAGAAGATTTTGGATTCAGAAGAAATTCCTATAAATGCACGCGAAATAATAACCACAAGTATTATATTTATTTTTTCAAAGGCAAGGATATTATTATGAAAATCGGCCAATGGCCTTCAGTTGCTGATTTTCAAATTCCTCAAGCAGAGAAATACAGAAAAATTCTTGGCGAAGAAGAATATAAAGAATTCACGCGGGGTATTGGTATTGCGGCACACGGAGTAGGGATTGGCTCATTTGTCTATCTCCGTCGTGTGTTTGAAAACCTTATTGAAGAAGCCCGCGTTAAAGCACAAAGTGAAGATAAAGGATTTTCGGACGAGAACTACATGAAAGCAAGAATGGACGATAAAATACAAATGGTAAAAGATTACCTCCCAGAATTTCTTGTCGAAAATCGGACTTTGTACGCGATTTTGAGTAAGGGCATTCATGATTTGAGCGAAGATGAATGTTTGCAGTATTTCGAGACAGTGAAAATTGGAATTGAGCAAATTCTCGATGAAAAAATTATTGCTAAAGAAAAAGCGGACAAAGCCGCTTCCGCTCGTGCCGCAATTCAAAAAACGCATGGAAAACTTAACGGATAAAATCTATGTCAATAAAAATAACTTATTTTGTACACGGCACGACTACAGATAACGAAAAAGAAATTTCGTCTGGCTGGAAAGACGTTGAACTCTCCGAACTCGGAGTGAAGCAGTCGGTTGATTTGAAAGAACAGACAAAAGATAAAAAAATCGATGTTGTTTTCTGTTCCGATTTGCAACGCGCTCATAATTCAGCAAAACTCGCTTGGGACGGGATATATCCAATTATTCCTGATGCAAGACTTCGAGAATGTAACTACGGAAAGCTGAACGGTGCTTCATCCGCTATTGTGGAGCCGATGCAAGAAGAAGAATGTATCACAAATAGATTCCCAGAAGGCGAAAGTTACGAAGATGTAAAAGCAAGAATTGCAGACTTTCTTGAGTTTTTGAAAAAGAATTATGAAGGAAAAAATGTTGCGATAGTGGGACACAAAGCCCCACAACTTTCGCTTGATGTTTTGATTAAGGGCAAGACTTGGAAACAAGCTCTTGCAGAAGATTGGAGAAAAACAAAAATGTGGAAGCCGGGTTGGGAATATATTTTAGAATAATATGGATGCAAAAAAATTAAACTGCATAATAATCCATGGCTGTCCCTCCGACGCTGAAAAAGCGATGAATCCTAAAACAAGGACTTATGATAAGCACTGGATTCCTTGGCTCAAACGAAATCTTATTGCATTGGGAATAGAAACGGAAACGCCACTTATGCCCGACCCGTGGGAACCAAACTATCAAAAATTCAAAGCCGAATTTGAGAAATACGAAATTAGCGAAAATACTATTTTAGTCGGGCATAGTTGTGGCTCCGCTTTTTTGGTTCGTTGGCTTAGCGAAACAAAGAGAAAAATTTTCAAACTTGTCCTCGTCGCTCCTTGGAAAATTCCTGACAAGGATGACGAGTTTAGAAAGAAATTTTACACTTATCCGATTGACGAAAGTATAAAATCGAGAGTAAGCGAAATTGTGATGTTTACGGCTGATGACGAGGAAGACGAAGGAAAAGAAAGTTTGAAAATTTTTCACCAAGCATTAGGCGGAGCGGTTATCGAATTGAAAGGACATGGACATTACACGCTTGGCGATATGGGAACAGAGGAATTTCCAGAATTGTTGGAAAAAGTTATTGATTTCGATAATCGCAAAGCCCTTATCGTCCCTATCAATTCAAAACATCAAATTTTGATTCAAGACAGGCGTGGACATAAAAAACCAGATTGGGGTTATTTCGGCGGAGAAATTGAAGACGGCGAGACACCGATACAAGCTGTAATTCGCGAAACAAAAGAAGAATTGCAAATTGATGTCCGCGCCGAAGAATTGAAATATTTTGGTACCTCAATAACTATGTGGAATGAGCGGAAAAATATTAGATATATGTTTTTGTACCATACAGATCAGGAAAAATTTGATGTTTTGGAAGGCAAGGGCGGACACTGGCTGACATTTGAAGAAGTACGAGAGCGGTTAGACGATAAAGACAGGTTTGATGAAATAGCCGATAGAATTAGAAAGGTCGAGTAAAATTCATAAGTCGCCGAATTTCCGAAAATCCCCAGTCCGAAACCCGCCCGCATTCCTCCCCAGACC
>CAYIOX010000048.1:0-2782 GCA_964365245.1 uncultured Candidatus Saccharibacteria bacterium | reverse complement strand
GGGAAGAAATTTAACAGGAATTGTAGTATATTAAATATGTTTCTCCTTGATATTTGCCCTTGTAGTTCAATGGATAGAACGAGGCTCTTCTAAGGCCTTGATGTAGGTTCGATTCCTACCAAGGGCACAAAAATACATGTAGTGTATTTTTGTGCCTGAGAGCAAGCAAACTTCTTTGCTTGCGTGTAGGAAGCGAAAAGCTTTTCGTTATTTATGAAGAGGGTTGTTCTGAATAAATCGAAAAGGTATACTGTTCCTGTAAGGAAAGATTACCCTGCCAAGGGCACCAAGCTATGGAAGACAGAAAATTTGAAATTGCTACACAAAAAGACAGTAATCCCATTGAGAGCAAAAAAATGGTCGCCTTACTGATTCTTAGTAAAGAAATCCAGAAAACACTTTTTAAACAAGATTTTAATGAAAGAGAGTCAATAACATTCGTGAATTCCGCCCTCAAAAAAGCGGGAGAAATGGAGAAGATGACTAGTGCTCTTGAATGGAGCCAGGAGCACCCCAAACATCCCGCCCTAAAGGATTTTGTCAGAAACGGTCCCTATTTAGAACGGGACACTGACTCGGGGGACCTCTTGAGAATTTATTTTCCGAACGGCCGAGAATTTCTGAGAGATATTTTAGAAAAATTAAAACCGGACTCAGGCTATCATTTTCCGGGTACATGGAAGAATCATAGAAAGGGGCAGGAAGAACTTAAAAAATTGAATCAATGGATAACGGAAAGATTCAATCTATCTTTTGACATTTTTTCTAAAATTCTGAAACTAGAAGCGATCCCCGTCACCAGATGGAACAGAAAAAACAAGTCTGCGGAAACATCTGAAATATTTTTAGAAGATTTATTATGAATAGGGAATGAAAATCAAAATCTTGTACGAAGACAAAGATGTTTTAGTTATAGACAAACCTTCAGGTGTTTTAACACATCCTGATCAGAGAAGCGGAGAGGAAACCATTCTCGACTGGGCTATAAGAAAATATAAAAAAGCAGAGTTGGTGCATCGTCTCGACAAAGAAACTTCCGGTGTTATGTTGCTTGCAAAAAACCAAAAAGCCCATGATTTTTTGAAAAATCAATTTAAAGACAGGCAAGTAAAAAAAATTTACCACGCAATTGTTTCGGGATCCGTGAAGAATGATCACGGTTTCATAAATAAACCAATCGGCAGAAGCCCGACGGACTTTCGCCGCAGGCTCTCTGGCAGAGGGGCAAGAGGGGAAATGCGTGAAGCTATTACGGAATACAGAGTCCTGAAGAGATTAGAGGCTCCGTGTGTTCAAAATTTTTCCCGCTTTACCCTAAAGGGCTCCGACACGAATAAAAATTTTAAACATACTGCGCCGTTTACATACCTCGAAATAAAACCTAAGACTGGTAGAACCCATCAAATCCGGGTGCACATGAAATTCCTAAATTACCCCATCGCTTGCGACTCTCTCTACAACCCCAAAGGTGCTTGCCCAAAGGGGTTTTCTCGTCTTGCACTTCATGCCAAATCAATAGAGTTCAAGAATTTGAAGGGTACAATCATAAAAGTAGAATCTCCATTGCCGCTTCAGTTTAAGAAAGTGGTAAAATAAGAGAATGGAGACGCAAATTAAAGTCTGTCAAAATTGCCGAAAGGAGTTCAATATCACTACCGAAGATATGGGCTTTTATGAAAAAATGAAAGTTCCAGCGCCAACCTTTTGTTCTCTGTGCAGAGCACAGAGGAGATTTTCTTTTAGGAATGAGAGAGTGCTTTATAAAAGAAAAAGTGATTTTACTGGAGAAGAAATTTTTACTATGTTTTCTCCCGAGTCTGGTATAAAAATTTATGAAAAGGAGATTTGGATGAGTGATAAGTGGAACCCAATGGATTACGGGATAGATTATAATTTTTCCAAGCCATTTTTTGTTCAATTTTTTGAATTAGTAAAAAAAGTTCCCTTTAAAGCCTTGAATGTAGTAAATGGAGTGAATAGTCCTTATGTTGGCAACATGACCGACCCGAAAAATTGCTACTTGGTTTTTAATGCTGGCTACGTAGAAGATTCTATGTACGCACACGGTGTTAATATGTCTAAATGGTGCGTTGATGTATCTCATGTTTCAAAATGCGAAAATTGTTATGAGGGATTTTGTCTTACTTCTTGCGCTACAAGTATTTTTTCCTCTCAATGTGAAAATTCTTTCAATATGATGTTTTCTAAAAATTGCTCTGGATGCCAAGATTGTTTTGGTTGTGTAAATTTAAGAAAAAAATCTTACTGTATTTTTAACGAGCAATATTCCAGGGAAGAATATCTAGAGAAAATCAAATCTTTTAATTTAGGTTCTTATGAAAATTTGCAGAAGATTAAAGAAAAAGTTTTGCAATTTTGGATGAAATTTCCAAATAAATTTATAGAAGGATTTCAAAATACGAATGTTAGCGGGAATTATATAGAACATTGTAAGGATGTGAAAAATTCTTTTATGGTGCGTGAGGGGCAAAATCTGCACTATTGCCAATATATACAGGAAGGAACAGCCAGTAAAGACTGTTGGGATTACTCAATATGGGGTGACAACAATCAGCTTGTTTATGAGTGTCATGCCTGTGGTCTTGGAACTCAAAATATAAAATTTTGCTTACTCTGCCAAGAATCCGTACACGATCTGGAGTATTCTATTTGTTGCGAAGGTGGGTCTGAGAATCTTTTTGGCTGTGTCAATTTGCGGAAAAAACAATATTGTATTTTTAATAAACAATATAGTAGAGAAGAATATTATAAATTGGTGGGG
>CAYIOX010000047.1:0-3010 GCA_964365245.1 uncultured Candidatus Saccharibacteria bacterium | reverse complement strand
GAAATAAGATTATTTATAAATTGTTTTATTTCACGCGGATTGCTTGAAAAAGCACTTGCGATAACCAATACTACATCTTCTTGTTTTAACAACTCTTTTATTTCTCCCGTATCCTCAATAACCCTTTCAGTAAAGACGTGTAAATCTGCTTCAATAAATTCTGGCATCCAAATAATGACATTAAACAATTTTCTTAAATACTCCGAGGGGTCAAAGTCATTGTCTCTGTCTTTGTTTTTATCTTTAGTCTGATAAAAACTTTTGATTTGATTATTTATAGCTTCAGAATCGCAAGGAATAATAAAGGTTAAACCCGCAATGTCTTTCGGGTCTAAAAATGTTTTTATCGTGGAAAGGATTTTTATAGCGGTATCACCTTGAACCCTGTCTATATTATCAAATACAATTATTACTCTTTTATCGCCTTCAATTGAATCAATAATTTCCCTAAATAATTTCTCAAATTGCTCTGGAGAATTTAATCTTTCTTCTCTTTCTATTGTCTCCCTAATTGTCGCGACAGGAAGAATACTCTTTGTAATCTTATCTATCAGGTCGTTGAAAAAGCTTGCGAGTAATGGGAGACATATTTTTGATAAGACAACTACCAATAGTGAAAAGCCAGCAAAGTATTTGACGATATCCGTTACTACTTGATTGATGTTGAGATACATTTCCCCCAAAAACGCCAAGGCTGGGACTACAGCTATAAATAAAACCAAAAATAAGAATTTTTTGTTCTCGGAGATTTTCTCTCTCCACGATTTACTTGTAGAACTTCTTTCTGGTTCTATTGTTTTGGTTTCAACACTTTTGTATAGAACAGATTTAATTTTATCCCTTACTTTTTCAAGTTCTTCTTTTTTGACTTTAAGCTTGCCTTGCTTTTCTTGGGCGGATATAAAATCAACAAATTCCAGCAAAAAAATTCGTCTAAGCGAATCTTCCTGATATTTCCACGCATCAAAAACGAACATCGGTTGTTTAAGTTCACCTCTAATCATTTCAATAATTGTGCTTTTCCCCGTTCCCCATCTACTAAAAAGTCCAATTGTGTGAACACAGGATTCATTTTCAAGTATTTCCTGTAATGCTGGGGCAACTTTTTTGTGGTAAAACTCAAACACCCCTTCTTCATTACCTAAGGGGACATCTTTCAGAAACTTAAATTTTAATTTTTCGGCCATAATTTTATGCTAAAATCATCTGTTCAACTTGTTTCTGTGCTTCCTCTAAAACTCTTGTCGCGTCCTCGCGCAAGGTTCTTATTTTTGAATGAGATGCTTGAACGCCACTCACTATTTGTTCTTGTTTCTCGCGTGAAGGCACTATGATTCGTATTTGTCGTAAGTCATCGGCTGTAATCGCGGGATAATTTCCGCCCGTTGCTCGTTGCTCCATTTGTTTAAGTGATAATGTAGACCGCAACATAACAAACAAAAAATCTTTTGATACTTTGTCTGTTCTCATATTGCGTAGCACAATAAATCCAGTTGAGGCGATATTACCATCTTGTTTCTCGTTAATTTTTGCGATAGCACCGCGATTCGGTCGGGTGGTTGAGACGATTATATCGTTTTGCTTAACTATCATTCTTGCGCGACTTGGCGCGGTGGCTATTGGGACTTCTGTAATTTCATAAATGTCTCCTGTTTCCAAATCAATCTCACTTATTTCTATATATGGAAAGTTGTCGGTAAAATTACTATTTTGGTCCCAAGTTTCGTTTGAAAAATCCACTATTTCACCAAGAGGCATATTATTTTTTGATTGGATTGCTTCCTGAAGTTTTCTAAAATACGGCAAATAGAAAAAGGGGTCAATACGACCAACGATTTCATTACTCCAAATCTCATAATACTTCCTTTGCTCCATAGATGGAGTATCTACACCAAGCTTGGCCGACATAAAGCTATCAAACGAAGTTAAGGTCTGTTTCGCTTCATCCTCCTTTTTCTTTGCTGTCTGTCTCGCGTCAAAGGAAAAACTTACTATTTCTTTCTGTTTCTCTATCGGTAACTTTGTGACTTTGATTTTGAAAAAGTCATCAAGACGCAAATTCTTTATTCCAGTTGTTTGATTTTGTAAAAATTCGGTATAACCAAGATGATAAATGGCTTGTAAAAAAGTGAAGATATACTCCGGCAGATAAGAATTGTCCGCAATTCTTATCTTTTGTAAGAAATTACTAAACACGACTGGTTTATCAAACGGCAACTCCTCAACGAAAGCGACACGGCCGACGGGTTGGACGGGGCTTCCCCCCGATTTTTCAATTAGAATATCGCCTTTTTGTAAAGCAAGCTTTTCAACCTTACTGTTTTTTATGTATCGTTGAGCAACATCATCAAAATTGAGATTATACTTATTATCAAAGTTCGTATTTCTTAAAACATAACAAAGGCGATAGTCAGTGGTTGGTTCAAAAGTATCAGGGTCTTCACCCCAATCTCCGGCAATAGAAAACTCAACTATATCGCCCAATGATTGAGCTTTATGTTTCGTATCGTTGATGGAAGCAACAAGTTTCTTGAAAACAGGACGATAGAAGAATGGGTCAAGCCGAGTTTCTACTTCATCGCTCCAAATTATAAATGCCTCCAATTGTTTAGTATTGTTGCTCATACTGCTTTCTTAAAAGCCCAATACTTCTCCAAAATTGTTGGTAAGTCATTTATGGGGTCAATTTTCCCGGTTGCCTCATAGCCGATGTGTTCGGCAATAGCCATAAAGATTTTATAGCGACCCAATTTTTCCTTTTCACCCTTTCTCCTCACAAACACAAGTGAAGATTTTACGCCCGCTCCAAAATGCGCGAAGGCAAATTGAGGTAGCGATACAATCGCTAAAATCTGACAACGCTCCATAAGAAAATCTCGGACATATTGTAAGGTTGAGTTAGACAAAATGCCGTCCGGCAAAACTATCGCCATCTGTCCCGTTTCCGGTTTCAAGAAATCTATACACCGCTCAATAAATAATACCTCGGTCTTCTGATTGTCCATCGCTT
>CAYIOX010000046.1:0-3058 GCA_964365245.1 uncultured Candidatus Saccharibacteria bacterium | reverse complement strand
CATGATGTATTGTAGTATAACATTGTCTGACAATATAACAAAATGATAAGATGTGTATATCTATGAACAATGTATTTATTTTCCACGGAACAGAGGGGTATCCCGAAGAAAACTGGTTTCCGTGGCTAAAACAAGAATTGGAGCAAAAGGGTTGTAATGTTTTTGTACCACAATTTCCCTCGCCACCGATAGTGCCAGCAAAAATAGCAGAGTGGTTTGATGTTCTAAAAAACTATGAGCAATATATAAATGAAAATACCATTTTCATTGGTCATAGTTTAGGTGGAATATTCACTCTGCGAATACTAGAAAAATTAGAACATCCCATAAAAGCTGCTTTTTTTGCTGGAACGCCTGTCGGCGTTCAGCCGATTAAAAACTACGAGCGAGATAATGGCTTTAGTGGTTTTTCATTTGATTGGGAATCAATAAAAAAGAAAGCTGCTGATTTTGTAGTTTTTCAATCCGATGACGACCCTTATGTCGGTTTAGAAAATGGTAAAGAGCTTTCAAAAAATCTTGGCGTTGAGCTTTCTTTTATACCGAACGCCGGACACTTCAATAAAAGAGCTGGCTATATCAAGTTTGAGAAGTTAAGAGATAAGGTTTTAGAAATTCTGGGAAAAGGAAAATAATTTTATGCCAAACATATCGTCAAAATTAGGGCAAAATATGAAGCGTATCAGAATGAAAAAGAATATGTCGCAAGGCGACATTGCTCGTGCGCTAGAAGTTGATAGGGGTTATATCAGTAATATTGAAAGCGGAAAGAAAAATCTCACTCTTGCGACAATTCAAAAATTGGCTGATGCACTTAAAGTATCTGCTGATGAATTATTAAAATAGATATGGAAGCAATACTTTACATTATCGGTATTTACGGAGGAATCGCCCTAATCGGGTGGATATTTTCTAAAATCTCCGAAGCATTCAAAAAACACAGAGAAAAGATTAGAGATCAAGTTGCTACGGAAGTTTTGAGCGGATTGGACATAGATACAGTTATTGAAAGTTATAAGGGGAAATTAGCACATATAAAATATTCAAAAACTGATCCAATGCGAGGGCAGATTGAAAGAATGAAGGAACAGCTTTGGGGAAGTAGTGCTTTGCTAATGAACGAGTGCCCAAAATGTAAAGAAGGTCATCTCATCGTTCGGAAAGGAAAATTTGGGAAGTTTATGGGTTGCACAAAATATCCTAAATGTGATTACACGAATAATATTGTGGAAGCCAGAAAAGAATATAAAAAATCAATCAATGAGGAGGTCGTTGATGATATTAGGCGAGCATATTCAACCCTATGAGCTATTACGACAGAACAAAACAAGAACTCCTTAATCTCTTATCCGATTTTAAGAATTCGTCAAAAACTTTTGATGAGTCCTTTCATCGTTTAGAGGTGCAAGAAAAAGGAATAAACCAACTAGCCAAAGAGCGACAGATTGGCTTCCCGTGGCTTGCGAAAGCATACGAAGAATTTTTTAAGCTTCAAGATAAAAGTATTATTGATTTTTTACAATACAAAAAACATTCTGCTGTTTCTGCAAGTCTAATTGTGAAAGAGCAGTCAAGATTGAGACGAGAAGCACAAAAGGATAAAAAGATTGCTGAATATCTTGTTGCGTATTACGAAAATATCGCACCATTTCTTATTGATTTAAAAGAGGAAGTAGAGATTGCAACAGATCAAGAACGAGAACTTTTGAAAGAATATTCAGAGGAGGAAATACAGGACGCGACAACTCAATATCTTTCAAAAGAAGAGTATAGAAAATTGCCTAGCGTAGAGAGAAACCAGACGGCGCTTGATAGATTTTGGAAGCGTCCAAAATCTAAACAGCTCATTGGTCGCCTTTATGAAAGATATGTTGGCTATCTCTATGAACAAGAAGGGTATGATGTTGACTATGTCGGGATTTTCAAAGGATTTGAAGATTTAGGACGAGATTTGATTTGCCAGAAAGGAAAAGATTTTATTGTTATCCAGTGTAAAAATTGGTCGCAGTTTAGAACAATTTATGAAAAACATATTTTCCAATTTTTTGGCACTGTTTTTCAATATAAAGATGAAAATCCCGACAAAAAAGTTCAGGCAATTTTCTATACTTCAACCCAGCTATCAGATTTAGCACGAAGATTTGCGAAAGAGTTGAAAATTGATCTGAAAGAAAATTTCAAATTTGATAAAGCATATCCTGCTATCAAATGTAATGTATCTATGGTTGATGGAACAAAAATTTACCATTTGCCGTTTGACCAACAATATGACAAAACAAAAATAGAGAAGTCGCGAGGCGAATTCTATTGTGCTACCGTAAAAGAAGCTGAAGACGCAGGTTTTAGACGTGCATTTCGATATAGACCAATTAAAGAATAATTTATGGAAGAAATAAACCCAATCGAAAATAGAGAAGCCCAACTCGTAGTTTCTGATTTAGAAACTCTTTTTGCTCGACTTGCTAAACTAAAAGCAGAAAAAGGAACGCTTTGGTTTGGTATCAGTGGGAGTTGGAGAAAAACAAACGAAAAAGTCGAGCAAGGAGTGCGCGAAGCTGTTCGCAAAATAATCGAACGAGGAGACGGAATTGTTTCGGGCGGTGCACTTAATGTCGATTATTTTGCGACTGACGAAGCACTAAAACTCAATCCCACGGCGGATAGAATAAAAATATTTCTTCCGGTTGTTTTGGATTTATATGTGGCTCACTATCGAAAAAGAGCGACAGAGGGCGTCATCACTTCTGAACAAGCTGAAGCCCTCGTCGCTCAATTAGAAAGTTTGAGAGCCGCGAATCCCGACGCCCTCATTGGTAATCCGCAAAATACTATCGTGGATACAAAAACTTATTTTGAACGAAATACAGATGTGATAAATGCTTCAGATGCTCTCGTTGGATTTCAGGTAAACGAGAGCGAGGGCGTCGGAGATACTGCAAAGAAAGCGATTGAGCAAGGCAAGCCAGTTTGTTTGGAGAAGTTTAAAATTGAATAGCCGCCAAATTTCCGAAAAAGCGAATTGGGAATCCCGCCCGCATTCCTCCCCAGACCCCTCCTG
>CAYIOX010000045.1:0-3146 GCA_964365245.1 uncultured Candidatus Saccharibacteria bacterium | reverse complement strand
AGGAGGGGTCTGGGGAGGAATCCGCGCGGGCTTCGGCTTTCCTTTTTGAAAAAATCGGCGGCTACATTAACTCTTGATCTCCTTCTTTTCGAAACGATTCAAGTATACGGTTTTTGATGATTTTGTTCAGTAACGAAACATTTCGATACAAAAAGTTCTCATCAATTTTTTCTCCTTTTCGCACAGCAAAAGCGTGTGCAACCACATCATCATATTCTCCCAAATCTAACTTTTTGGATTCCTCATAAATTTCGTCATAAGTAAGTGGGAAACTTTTTGTTTCAAGAATCATTAAACAACGAACGCCGAATAAGCAAGATTTTGGAAACTCGGTTGCGGCCGTAATTTCATCTCCATTTCTTTTTGATAAAATCGCCGCAAGTGCAAAACCAGTATCAAATCTGATTCGTTGTAATAAATCCAGAGTAGTAATTTTCGGTGGTTTTAAATTTTCAATGACTTTCTCGCCATGCAAAGTTTTCCCCGCCTTAATCAGTTCTCGAAAATAAATATTTTCTGGAAAGGGCGTATCTATTTTATAGACAAGAAAATCCTCATATTCAAATGGATATAAAACGACATCTTTGTTTTTGTTAATTTCTTTCAGTTCAGTACGAGATATTTTCTTGGCGCGTTTGTAAAGTACACCAATCTCATAATCACTCCGACTTAATGAGTCAGTTCTAGCTCGTGAGCCATAAAGAAAGATTGATACGGGATCAAACTTTTCTGTTATAGCTTTGATTATTTCTTCGAGTTTGTTGTTCATGAAATTATCTTTCCCAAATTTTATCGTCGGGAGCAAAATCAACTTGATATTCGGGTATACCGAGTGAAATGCCATAGCGTTTTGCTTCATCATATTGCTCCTTACTTTTTCGGTCTATGTAAAAAACTTTGTCGCGGAAAATAATATAATGATGAGTATCGTTTTTAAAATCGGCATACCAGTTATGTTGTGAATCTAGTGCTTTACTGATTTTTTCCGCGACACTAGCAACTTGATTTTCTGGAATTTCAACAGTATGTAAAGTCCATTGTTTTATCCACGGAGTTTTATGTTCTTCTACAACTTCCTCAACTTTCGTCTCTAAAATTTTGACATCTTTGAGAATGTCTTTATTTTCTAAACTTTCTTCAATAATTACGCCTTTATAATTCATAATTATTTAAACTTCCAAACAATATCGTAAGCATACTCCGCTATCTCTCTTTGTCTTTTTTCTATTTCTTTCTCATTCCATTTGTATTTCAGTAGTTTAAACTTTTCTAGTAATTCTTTGTTTAGATTCAATTTTGAATCTTTGAAAAGTTTTGCTTTTTCTTTTAGTGGCTTATTGCCCATTGGTCCGTTAATTTTTTTAGAAATCAAAGTTAAATTACCCAATTTATTGACATAGTCCTTAACATCTTTTTTGTCGAGAGACCATTCTTTTGGATCTTGCGGTAAAACATGTTCTATATTTACTTTCGTAAAATTAACAGTATGCTCATCAGTTTGTCCTTTCGCTTTTTCAATATTTGAAAGAATATAAATCACCATTTGATAATTTTTATACTCAATATCCATGAATTTTTCTATAAAGAATTCTTTTGTTGGATATTCTAGGCTGGTTTTGAATTTAGAAAGTGCTCTTTGAATGTTTTGAGTTCGTCTTTTGCCATCTGAAATTTTCAAAGCTTCTTGAATTTCTTTTGAAGTGTTGAAATATAATCTTTCTACGACATTACCGGAAAGCTTGCAAACTGCTGAATAAGCAAAATGATACTTTTCGATTGTTTTGAAAATTTCACTAAAGTCAAAGCCAATTTTATCTTTGTTTAGTAAAAGACAAAACAATAAAGAATAACATTGTGTAATTCCCATTACCCTTAGTCCACTCAGTGTTTCTACTATTTTCTGTGCTATTTTTTTATCCTCAAAATCTTCTGCCCAGTCATTTACACCAACCGAATCACTAGCAATTTTATAATAATACTCTGAAGCATTAGTAATATCCGCTAAAAAATTGCTTGGATCACTAATATTCTTTTTAACTTCTTTATAGAGCTTTTTCTCTTGCGCAAAAGAATACTTCGAAAGCCAAAAATATCTTATAAACTTAGAAACATTTAATGGGCCTTTTGCACTTTCAACATTATCTTCTATTGTTGCCCAAGTCTCTTTTGCGGTGTCTATGCCGTCTTCTCTTTTTGGCAATTTACTAAAAAGATAATTTTTTAATAGATCCGCAGCCGTTAAATCAGCGCCTCGCGCATTTACTGTCTCAAAAATAGAATAAGCGTCTTCATCATTCTCAATTCTTATCCAAATTATCTTAAAATCAAAAATTTTCTTCTTTAAGTTATTAAGATATTCTATTTTTCTTGCTTTATCTTTAATTAGTTGTAATTCAGCACTTATTCCTTCTTTAAGAAATTTGTAATTCTCTTTGATTGCTCTTAATTCTTTTCTTTTCGGATTAGCAGAAAGTACGTCGGAATTTTTCTTTTGGATATTTTCCATGAAAAAGGTGTTCAAGGAATCTCCGCACTTTAATCTATAATCTTCTATCCTAGTTATCTGATCCTTGTGTGATATTAAATTTTGAGTTAAATTTGCACCCTCATCATCTCCTAACTCTTTATATAGATCTCTTAACACGGCCAATAATATCATTAAGGTTATCAATCTCTGCTGTCCATCTATTACTTCTACAAATTTATCTTCATTATATTTTTCATAATTGAAAACAAAAGATCCCAAAAAAGTAGAATCTTCCTCTTTTAAATCGTTCCATAAGTCTGAGACTTCGTCGGTAGTCCAAGAATATGGTCTTTGATATCGCGGTATTTTATATTTTTCTTGTCCAGTAAAAATATCGCTTAATGACTTATCTTCAGCATCAAATTTAATAGGCATAAATTTATTTATTTAATTAAATCATCAACACTCACATCAAGGGCTTTCGCAACCTTTTTGAGCGTATCCAATGTCGGGTTTTCATTTTCTCCCGATTCCATTTTAATAAGCGTATTATTAGCGACATCGGCCAATCTCGCTAGCTTCTCTTGCGAAAGCCCTTTAGCCTCGCGCAATTTCTTTATGTTATTTGCTAAATTTTGGTTGTTTGACATATCATCAGTAAAAGATTAACATTATAGTG
>CAYIOX010000044.1:0-3166 GCA_964365245.1 uncultured Candidatus Saccharibacteria bacterium | reverse complement strand
TTTTGAATTTTGTCCGCGCGGAGGAAGGGTCTGGGAGGGAATCCGCGCGGGCTTTCTTTTTGGAATGGGGTAAAAACTCAAAACGGAAAATCTAAAATTCAATCGGTGCCTTCGTTCATCATATCATATGATGTCCAGTCTAAAGGGAACAGCACCCGTGCGTGCACGCAAGATTCACTCCCTAGATTTATACCAAAACTTTTCTATAAAATACTTTCTTAACAAGCTCTACCGTTATTAAATAACAAATATCTAGTCCAACAATTGCGAACAAGACAACGGAAGGAAGTGGAGTAAATCCAAAATATTGTCCCACCGAGGATAGAGCAATACTTAAAGCAATAATAATAGCAACAAACATTGATATTACAAGTATCTTGTGTGGTGGTTCTAATTTGAAAAATGATTTGTTACTTCGTATTACAAAAATGACTAATGATTGAGTTATAAACGATTCGATAAACCAACCTGTTTGAAAAGCTGAACTAGTTAAGCTAAATATCTTAAAGAGCATAAAAAAAGTTATGAGATCAAATACGGTACTCGTAAGACCAAAAGTCAGCATGAATTTTTTGATAACTCCAATATTCCATGGTTTAGGTTTATTCAAATATTCCGGCTCTACATTATCATAAGAAAGAGAAAATTGGGAACTTTCATATAAAAGATTATTTAAGAGTAATTGAACAGCAGTCATCGGAAGAAAAGGCAAGAAAATGCTCGTGATTGTCATCGAAACCATATTTCCAAAATTTGATGATAATGCCATATAAATGTATTTCATAGTATTGGCAAAAGTCTTTCGACCTTCTATTACTCCATCAATCAATTCTCTCAAACTCTTTTTAATTAAAATAATATCAGCAGCTTCTTTCGCAACATCTACCGCAGTATTGACTGAAATTCCTACATCAGCCATGCGAAGTGCTGGAGCATCATTAATTCCATCGCCCATGTAGCCGACCACATTTTCACTTGCCTGAAGTGCTTTTATGATGCGATTTTTTTGAGCTGGCGTTGTTCTTGCAAATATTGAAATTTCTTTTGCCTTAATTTTAAGTTCTTCATCAGAGAGTAAGTCAATTTCGGAATTTTCGATTATATGAGCTGTGTCTAGCCCGATTTCTTTTGCTACATGTAAGGCAACAAGAGGATGATCTCCAGTAATAATTTTTATTGTAATACCCTTTTCTTTCAGTTCATCCAAAACTTCCTTAACATCTTTTTTAGGTGGATCAAAAAAAGCAATAAACCCCGCAAGTGTTAAATCGTGTTCATCGTTTCGACCATAGGAATCGCTTTTTTCAGCGATAGTTTTTACGCCAATTGCCAGTACTCTATATCCTTCTTGTGAGAGAGTATTAAATAGATCATTTGCTTTTTGTTTTGAAACATCATCTATTTTTGAAACCTGTATTATATTTTCAGGAGCACCTTTTGAAATTAAAATATGTTCTTCTTTATGCAAAAAAACAATACTTTCTCTTCGGCGTTCAAAATCAAAAGGAATTTCACTTATTTTTTCGTATTCTGAAATATTGAAATCTTTATAATCTGTTATAGCTTTATCGAGGGGAGTTTTGGTTGTTGTATGGAAATGACTATTTATAAAACCAAGTCTTAAAACTTCTAGAGAATCATTGCCGTCTATATCAAGATACTTCACAATCGCTATTTTATCCTCAGTAAGTGTTCCCGTTTTGTCAGTACATAAAATATTCATACTGCCAAAGTTTTCAATGACAGAAAGCTTCTTTATTAGAACGCCCTTATGAGACATTCTTATTGAAGCGCGAGAAATATTTAGCGCAATAATCATAGGCAAAAGCTCGGGAGTTATGCCAATAGCCAACGCAAGAGAGAAAAGTAGAGATTCTGTGATATTGCCTTTAGTAATTGCATTTACCAAAAAAACTATAACTGCCATACAGACTACCGCCTTCATAATTAAAAAACTGAATGATTTTATCCCTCGTTCAAATTCACTCGGCATTTCTTTTGAAGAAAGCAAGGAAACGATATTTGCAAATTTTGTTCTTTTTCCCGTCTCTGTCACTTTCGCTAATCCATATCCCGTTACAACACCGCTTCCAAGATATATTTTTTTGCCGATAGGTTTTTCAACAGGTAGTGATTCACCAGTGAGTGATGATTCATTTACGAAAAGGCTGTCTCCTTGAATAATTTCCGCATCTGCTGATACCATGTCGCCAGCTTTTATTACAATAAAGTCGCTTGGCACGAGATCGGCGACTGGAATTCTTAAAATAACTCCGTCTCGTTGCACGTTTGCTTCTGGGGCAACTTTTGCAAGCAACATCTCAACCGTTTTTTGTGATTTATAGGAAATTGAAAAATCAATAATTGAACTCGCGAAAATAATCGCAAGAATAAGTATTGCGCTTATATATGATCCAGAAATTAAAGAAACTATCGTGGCAAATAAAAGCAGAATAATAAGAGGACTTTTGAATTCATTTAAAAAAGTCTCAAATGCTGACTGTTTTTCACGAGCGACTACTTCATTTTTGCCGTAAGTTTTTAGAAGTGTTTTTGCTTCTTTTGAAGTTAGTCCTTGCATATTTTATTGTAGTTAATTCTTGCCTTTCTCTTTTAAGTTAAAAGCATCTTCAACTTTTTTTTGGTTGAGTGTTGAAGTATCAAGATTAATTTCTTGAGGTGGTTCTGGTAAATAATCTCCGCCATAATAGACTCCACCTTTTTCAAATTGATATTTTTTACCTTCAGAATTTATTTTTAATTCATCTTTAATTTCTCTAGACTGTGTGATTTTTTTAGTTATATTATTATTTTCTATTCCCATAAAATTATCTATTTTTAATTCTAATAATTTCGACTATCTATAATACTTTTGTCTTGGTTGCTCATAACAACAAATAAAAAGCTGACACAAGTGCCAGCTAAGACGCAAAAAGCTCCTAGCCAGCGATAGCTCAAAGAGCTACCCATAACCCTTTCGGGCTATGACACAACCAGTGTGAACTCTGACTAGGAGTTCTTTATACTGGTTGTGTTTTTCGACCATGCCTCCATTGCTAAAGGTTTAGGTCTTCCTATTAAGTTGTACCCCTAAATATTAGCATTTTCAGTATTTTCTTTCCATACCCCATTCCAAAAAGAAAGCCCGCGCGGATTCCCTCCCAGA
>CAYIOX010000043.1:0-3215 GCA_964365245.1 uncultured Candidatus Saccharibacteria bacterium | reverse complement strand
AATGGCAGACAAAAAAAAAGCAGAAGATTCTGATAATATTGCTAAAGCAATTAGCAAGAATTGGCATGTTATTTTAATTATATTGATTGTCTTTTTTGCTTGGAAATCTAATTCGCTGGGGGGACTTTTTTCTTTAATCGGAGTAATAATACTTGGTCGTCTGGCTTGGATTTTATGGGTTCATTACATACAACAAGATTTTATTTCCGGTATTGATTTTGTTTTGCTTGAAATTATACCTCCGCGTGATGTTTTGCGCAGTCCGAAAGCGATGGAGCTTTTTCTAACTAACGCCCTTTATCATCATAGTTTCAAAGGAGGCAAGGAAGAGTTTTGGCAAGGAGCGGTGTGGCTTTGGTTTTCTTTGGAAATTGTTTCTATTGAAGGACAGGTGCATTTTTATATTCGCACGCCGACGCGCATACGGGGTCTGATTGAAACTCAAATGTATGCTCAATATCCCCAATCGCAAATTAGAGAAGTTGAAGATTATACTTTGGGCGTGGATGAAATTACTCCGAAAGGTGTTTGGAATGGCTGGGGGTGCGAGTTTGGTCTAGAAAAACACGAAGCTTTTCCGATAAAGACTTATGTTGATTTCGGATTGGATAAAGACCCGAAAGAAGAATTCAAAGTTGACCCTGTTTCTCCAGTAGTAGAACTTTTCAGTTCAATGCAAAAAGGAGAGCAAATGTGGATGCAGATTGTCATTACGCCAGCAAAGGTGACATATCATACCCATGGCACATGGTTTGACCATCATGATTGGACAGAGGAATCGCACTTTGTTCTTAAAAAGATGTTGGTGCCTTATACTCGCTTACAACAGGGTATTGATGGGGGGGTTGCGCAAGAAATACGTATACCTGATTTTTACAAAAATGTGGCTACTGCGATGACTGCAAAGACTGCAAAGGTCGGCTTTGAGACAGGGGTACGAGTTATGTATATAGCTAAAAAAGAAGCGTTCAATATGAGCAGTCGCAGAAATCTGCGTCTTGCTTTTCGCCAATATGCCAAGCCCGATTGCAATGAATTCAAGCGTATAAATTCCGCCCAGGGAGACGCTTATAGCGGTATATTTACGGCCTCTAAGCAAACAGTTATGCTGTTGGCTAACAGAATGTTGAAAGAATATAGAGAGCGCTCTTTTTTTCACGAATCTCTTAGGCAAAAACTTTTTTCTAAGCATCATTGGCATTGGCCGATTAATGATGTTTTTACTTTAGATGCTATTTTCAAAGCGTATGTTCATACCCAGACTTATATCTTGAATGCCGAAGAAATAGCGACAATTTGGCACTTCCCAGGTCAGATATTGAAAGTTCCTACCTTGGAACGCATTGAATCCAAAGAAGCCGCTCCACCTACCAATTTGCCGATATAGGTTATATATTATCTTTTAGGAAATTTACAGACATGTTATTATTTAGTAGTAAATGGATAAAGTAACGAAACAATGTCAAGGTTGTAAACAAGGTTTTGCCATTGAATCAGCCGACTTTTTGTTTTATGAAAAAATAGAAGTCCCACTGCCGACTTTTTGTCCGGAGTGCAGACTTATTCAAAGACTTGCCTCGCTTGATGATCGTTCTCTCTCTAAAGATAAATGTGATAATTGCGGTAAAGAAATTGTAAGTTTATTTGCCCCCGAAACTTCTTTTGTGGTCTTTTGTTCTTCGTGTTGGTGGGGTGATTCATGGGATGGAACAAATTATGGAATGAATTATGATTTTGATAAACCATTTTTTCAACAACTGCGCGAATTACAAGAAGTTGTTCCAACTCAAGCAACCAATTTAAGAAATTGCGCTGATTGTAAATATTGTGCTGGATGTATTCGTTGCAAGAATTGCACTTTTGTCTTTTCTGGTTTACAGTCCATTAATTGTTATTATTGCTTAACGCCAATTTTATCTAGAGATTCTTTCGATTCTAATTTTATCATAAATGCTGATCATGTTTATGAGGGTCTCAATTTAAGTGGAACATATAATTCTAAATTTATATATTTTTCAGATGAATGTCTTGATTGTTCCTTTGTTTTTAATTGTCTTGGATGTTCTGATTGTTTTGGGTGTGTGAATTTGAGAAATCAAAAATATTGTATTTTTAATAAAAAATACACAAAAGAAGAATACAGAAAAGAGATTTTAAAATGGAATTTGAGTAGTTACAAAATAATGAAACAAGCTGAAGAAAAATTTTTAGAACTTTATTATAAAACACCAAGAAGATTTGCTTTAATAAAAAATTCCACAAATGTGCTTGGTGATGATATTCAAAATACAAAAAATTGCAAGATATGTTTTTCTGCTACTCATGGTGTTGAAAATTGCAAATTTATTTTTCATGGTGGTCTCTTGTTAAAAGATAGTTATGATGTAACCCTAGGCGGAGACACCTCGGAACTTTTATATCAAGTAGCCGGTAGCACGCAATCTCAAAAAACCTTCTTTACCAGATCGGCTTCCAATGCCGTAAATGTAGAATATTCAGAAAATGTTTATAATTGTTCTAATTGTTTTGGTTGCGTTAAATTAAAGCATAAGAAATATTGCATACTGAATAAACAATATACTAAAGAAAAATATTTTGAGATGGTTGGAAAAATCAAAAAACACATGAGTGAAATGCCCCATATTGATAAAAAAGGAAGAATATATAGATATGGCGATTATTATCCCATTGAGCATGCTATTTGGGCATATAATAAATCTTGGGCGCATCAATATTTTCCCTTAACGAAAGATGAAATTATAGAACGAGGGTATATATGGCGTGATTTTACGGAAAGAGATTATAAAATAACTATTAAATCTAAAAATTTACATGATCATATAAAAGATGTTTTGGATTCCATTTTAGACGAAGTAATAGAATGTGAACACAATGGGAAAGATTGTAATCAGCAATGTACAACAGCATTTAGAATTTTACCTAATGAATTACAGTTTTATAAACAAATGAATCTAGCCTTGCCAAGATTGTGTCCAAATTGCCGTCTTTACGAACGATTAAAGAAAGAAAATCCGCCCAAACTATGTCATAGGAGATGTATGTGTGATGGTGTAGAATCAAATGACAAAGAATATAAAAATACCGTTAAACATTTTCATGGAGAGGATTCATGTCAGAATGAATTTAATACTGCAATAAGTGACGCCAGAAAAGAGATAGTATATTGTGAAAAATGCTATCAGGCTGAATTTATA
>CAYIOX010000042.1:0-3295 GCA_964365245.1 uncultured Candidatus Saccharibacteria bacterium | reverse complement strand
TGATGAGATAAGAAAGTTGGTGCCGAAAAGTAGAACAACTATTTTCGCTTATATAAAAGATGTCGTTCCATATAAGAAGTTTGCTTCCCTACTTGAAGACAAGAAACACGGGACAAAGAAAAAAGCGGAAAGAGAATGGATTATCGCTCGCGAATCAGTTAGAGATAAACTTGGGCAGATCACAGATAGGGACCTGATTCTTATGGCAGGTATGCTTTATTGGGCGGAAGGTACCAAGCACTACGATCTTAATTTGATAAATACTGACAGTGGTCTTATGAAAGTATTTCTGAAAGGTCTTCTAGCTCTTGGTGTGTCTAAAGAACATATAAAAATACACATTAGACTGTTTGATGACATAGATGAGAAAAAAGCTACAAAGTATTGGCTAAAGGAACTTGGTCTCACTAAAAAAAATCTTATTTCGATAAATTATCTTGAGGGTAAGAAAAAAGGTAAATTACCATACGGTATGTGCCGTTTACGTGTAAAGAATGGAGCGTTGCATTTTAAACAGCTTATGAGTATTATGAACTTAGCCAAAATGCTGCCGTAGTTCAATGGATAGAACGAGGAGTTCCTAATTCCTAGATGTAGGTTCGATTCCTATCGGTGGCACAATATGTCTAAAACAATAAAAGTTGTAATTTCAGGGAGTTTTCGAAAGCATCTTCAATTTGTTGATATAACGTTAAAAAAATTTATAAAATCTAAGATAAAAGTTTTAGCACCTTTGAGTGCAAAGGCTGTGAATAGGGAAAAAAGTTTTATTTATTTACGGACTGACAAAAAAGGAAAATCTGCTTATGTTCTGGAGAAGGAATTTATTGCAAACATAAAAAAAGCTGATTTTTTATACGTTGCAAATATAAAAGGTTATGTTGGATATAGCGTGGCGGCCGAAATAAGTACTGCTTTGTTGTATGGAGTACCTGTTCTTCTTAGTGAAAAAATAAGAGAATTTTCTGGAAAGATACCAAATTCTACTCAAAAATTATTTAAAAATTTATCATTCGCGAAACTTTCAATAAAGGAAATTACTTCACATAAAATTTCTAGTCTTAATTTATCAAATTTGAAAGGATATGAATTAATTCCCAGACAGCGGTTGTTGTTTCTTTTATTGACCAGGAAATTGTTAAATGAGCTTAAACTTGCTAAAATCAAGAAATGAGCAATCTTAATCTAAAACCAAATCCAACTCTGGGAGATTTTCAAAAATATGTTTTGGAAATGGTAGAAGAACGGGACTTTAATAAAGAAAGTGCTTCGGAAATTTTTATGTTATTTCTTGAGGAATGCGGAGAGATGGCAAAGGCTGCGAGGAAAACACAAAAAATGAAAATAGACAAAAATTCTGAAACATTCCATTTGGATAGCGAAATTGCTGATGTTTTTATTTATCTTCTGGATATTTGCAATTATTATCATATTGATCTTGAAAAAGCATTCAGAGATAAAGAAGAAATCAACAAGAAAAGAGTTTGGAAATAGTCTTTTGATTTTTTTATCTATTTTTGCTAGTATTTACCTATGTCGCCAGAAGAAAAAGAGCTTTTAATTAGGAGTGTCAGTCTAGGAGAAGAGAACAATGAAATCTTGCGTTCCATGAGACGTTCTCAGCGCTGGACGAGTGTTGTTCATGCTTTATACTGGATATTGATTATCGGTTCTGCGGTGGGTGCTTATGTGTATATTCAGCCATATACTGATCAAATAATGGATATGTATAACACAGCCAAGGAAAATTTGAACAGTTTTAACGAGACATTTCAAGGTATAAAAAGATAATGCCTGGGTAGCTCAGTAGTAGAGCTCTCCCCTGAAGAGGGATAGGTCGGCAGTGCGATTCTGCCCCCAGGCACCCCGATTTTTTCTAAAGAGACTTTACTTTGACATTATTGGTCTTATCTTTATCTACTTTTTGGAGGCGGATAGTGAGAAGGCCGTGTTTTTCTGTCGCTTCGACTTCTTCGGGTTCTACTTCTTGGGGAAGGGAAATGGTGCGAGAGAATCTGCCCCAGTAAAGTTCTTTGGTGAAGTAATTGTCATCATCTATATTTCGCTGTTCTTCGCGCTTTCCGACTATGGTAACCATGTCGCGGGCGATTGACAGCTCCAAGTCTTCCGGCTTTACTCCTGCAACCATTGTTTGCACTATAATTTCAGTCGGAGTCTGATAAAGATCTACGGCCAATTCTGCTTCTTCATTTTCTTCTTCTATCCAATTATTATCTTTGCTTTCACCCTTCTTTTCTTTACCGTTTCCATTACGGGAACCCTTTTTAGCTTCTTCGTATTCTTCTTCCTCTGCATTTACACTCCCAGTTAACCTTTCCCAAAGACTTCTTTTTTTATTTTCCATAAATTTAACTCATTCTTTTTACTTTTTCAAAAAGTAACATTACAATAATAGTGACGACCCATAAGAAACTAAATACCTTTAATATTTCTAACAAATTATTCTCATCAACCTCCATTATAAAAAAATTAAAGACACTATGCAAGGCGATGGCCAAAGAAAGACCCATAAAGATATACCATTTTCTCTTAAATCCAAAAGTATAAAAAGAAATACCGAGCGCTATGCCCAAAATCCCGCTAGAAACAGAATGAAGAAGAGTAGATCCCAAAAATCTAAGTTGCCCAGTCAATAAACTTACCGTTGTGGCACCTACAGAAAGTGGTTTTATCAAAAATAGGGCATTTTCAAGCGCCGCAAAGCCCAAGGCGACAGTAATCAGATAAATAGGCCAGTCTATCGGTTCATCGGCATAAGTGGTTTTAAAAAGAATGAGCATTACGGCAAGATATTTTTTTATCTCTTCTGCGCTTGCGTATAAGATGGTCTGTAAATTAGATGAATCAATGTTTCCTTGTATGAATTTTTGAATTTGTAAAACAAAAAAAACTGACACCATGCCCATAATAAATACTACAGTGAGTATTCCTTTCGGTTCAGGATTTTTTTTGTCTTCTTTGAGCCAGAACCATAACCACAAAAGAGATGGAATGATTCCGCCGATGAATGCCAAACCTAAAATTTTAGGATCGTTAGTCATTAGGCTTGCCCGCCGTAGTTTTAACGAAGGCGGGCCATTTTTCAACCATTAGTAAATTTGTATTGTTTTTTGGAATCATTGACCAAATTTCTTCTGTTACAAATGGTATAAATGGATGCAGGGCTGTAAGCAGGGTGGTGAGATGTGTATAGAGAAGTGTTTTAGCTGAATCTGCATTTTTATTTTGCTTCTCGCTTTCTATTATTTTCTTCTTTGATCGTTCTATTATTATA
>CAYIOX010000041.1:0-3669 GCA_964365245.1 uncultured Candidatus Saccharibacteria bacterium | reverse complement strand
AATAATTAACTTTTAATAATAAACTTATTTCTTTTTTGCTACCTCATTCACTGCAAGCGCCAAACGTTGCATAGGACTCTTGAGCAAGAATGCCAATTTTGCAAGCAACACTTCCTTGCTTGGTATCATAGCCAACTCAGTCATATAAGCTCCACTAGCAAATTTCCCTTCAAAAATCCCGCCTAAAATATTCAGAACTCCTTTATGGGTTTTCTGAAAATTATAAACCTCACGAGGAGAAGCTATTTCATCTTTGGAATATGCGATAGCAACCTCCCCAGCAAGCTCTGGAATCTCGCCTTCCGCTTTACCTTTTAACGCGCGATGAAGCAGTGTCTTTCGGGAAACTTTATACCCCACTCCGCCAGAACGCAGATCTCGACGCAATATCGTTTCATCGCTTACTTTCAAACCATGAAAGTTCACGAAGACTATGGATTTTGAATCCTTGATTGTCGCCTCAAGACCCCTTATCATTTCTTCCTTTTTTGATTTTAATAACATTTTTATATTTATATTTTAAATAAAAAAAACGGCCTTAGCCGTCAAAGATATCGACCACTCTGCAGGACTTACCTTTGCGCCTGCTGTCTTTGCGGTAGATAGACTATAACACAAATATTTCACTTTGCAACCTGTGTTTTATTATTCGATTTATCTGGCGACTTTTCATTCATTCCTCCTTTTTGATCAAAATAACTTACCAAAAAAATCCCAAGAAGCCCTAAGGCTATCATCCCCATAAAAATAAGCACTGTCTTTAAAAAATGTTTCGTTAACATAAATAATTATTAACTACATCTTCATTACCTGTTATTTCAAAAACGATATCCATTCAACCACAAAACAACCATCAAGATAAGCAGAACTACAATAAAAGAATGCCAAATATCCCAATAATAATATATATTTTTTTTCTTCAAAAAATTGGAAAACATCTTGCTTGCTTCCAAGAAAAGAAGGTAAGGCAGAATGGCGATGAAATACCAAATTTTGAAAATAACTTCAAACATGCATATAGTATAACATACTAAAAATTACCGCCAAAAAAAATTATCAAACACAAGACATCGGCTTGTTTTTGATCATTAAAAACGTATAATAAAAACATGAAAAACGGCATCCGAACCATCTTGCTCCCACTCGGTGACATAGTCATGCTGGTGACAGCCTTTTTCATAATGCTTGAATTAGCCTTCTCAACTAAAATTTCACAGAAAATTATTATTAGTCATTTCTTGCCTTTTTCATTTGTTTTTTGCATATGGCTTTTTGTTTTCTTTCTTTTCAATTTATATGAAACACCGTCAATAAAACCGACCATCCCGAATTTAAGAAAAATTGGAATTGCTTCCGTCGTATCTTTGTCCGTAAGTATTATATTATTTTATATAATTCCATCTTTCGGCATCGCGCCTAAAACAAACTTAATGATATTCAGTTCTGTCTTTGTGCTTCTTTTTATTGTCTGGAGAAGATCGTTTTATAACATTTTCTCGAAATATTTTCTAAAAGAAATAATCTTTGTTGCAGATAAAAATAAATCATGTTTAGAGGAAATCATAAATCATATAAAGACTTGTCCGCAATCTGGATTTACCATTGGAGGTATTTATAGCTCACTTGAACAATTCTCTTTAGAACATTGGGACACGAACTCTAAAATTTTTATTGTCTCAAAAGACATCTGGCATAATGCGGAAAATTTTAAAAAATTATATAACACAAAAAGCGAGATGTTGGATTTGGCATGCGCCTATGAAAAAATCATGAATCGCATACCAATAGACGCCATAGATGAGAGTTGGTTTATACATAATATACACAAAGACAATAATCATGTCTTTGATTTAATGAAAAGATTCTTAAGTCTTTTCGCGATTATATTAATGCTCGTCGCAATCTCCCCCCTTCTTCTAATAATTGCCATTTTGATAAAACTCCAAGATCGCGGACCAATTCTGTATTCACAAACCCGCGTTGGCAAAGATGGTAAAAATTTCAATTTGTATAAATTTCGTTCTATGATAGTAAACTCAGAAAAGAATGGACCAGAGTGGTCAAAAAAAGAAGATCCGCGCATTACTCCAATCGGAAAAATAATCAGAAAACTTCATATTGATGAAATCCCGCAAATGTTCAACATCATCAAGGGAGATATTGCACTGGTTGGCCCTCGCCCTGAACGTCCAGAATTTGTAAAAAAACTTGAAAAAGAAATTCCATTTTATCACCTGCGTCATATTATAACTCCCGGTTTTACCGGTTGGGCTCAAATAAAATTCCGTTATGCTGGAAATGTGATAGATTCAAAAGAAAAATTCGAGTATGATTTGTATTATCTAAAGAATAGAAATATTTTCATGGATCTGGGCATTATCCTTCGGACAATTCAAATAATTTTTACTCACTAAACTATTTTATTTTCCTGATTTTCTCCCACGGCAAATTCTTTTTTCCAAAATGACCATAAGCCGCAGTTTGACTGAATATTGGATTGCGAAGGCCAAGCTGTTCAATAATAGCGAGAGGACGAAAGTCAAAATTCTTTCGAACAATCTCCGACAAATCTTCACCTTTTTCATTTATCGCCTCTATCATCAAAGGCTCAGCGAGGCCGATAGCATAAGCGACAGACACCAACGCTTCTTTTCCATATCCGGCAGCCACCAAATTTTTAGCCACAAAACGACACATATAAGCCGCCGAACGATCAACTTTCGTCGCATCTTTGCCAGAAAAGCATCCTCCGCCGTGCGGAATAAGTCCGCCATAAGTATCAACCATTAATTTTCGTCCAGTTAGTCCGGTATCCGCTTCAAACCCGCCTTGGACAAATTTCCCTGTGGGGTTGACGAGTATTTTAACCGTTTTTCTTTCCGCAGAAGACAGAAGAGGGTTGATTATTTTTTCAGTAATTTCTTTTTTAATTTGTTCCGGCTTTATTTTTGGCGCATGTTGTGTGCTGACCAACACAGTGCGCAGTTTTCCGTTTGTGTAAGTTACCTGAGTCTTGCCATCAGCTCCCAGCCATTTTATTTTTCCGTTTTTTCTCATTTCTTCCAAGCGTCTAGCCAATTTGTGAACGAGCACCACGCCCTTCGGCAAGAATTCCGGAGTCTCGTCAGTCGCAAATCCATACATTATTCCTTGATCGCCTGCTCCGCCAGTGTCTACCCCCATAGCTATGTCCGGAGATTGTTTTACGATATTGGCAGAAATTTCAAGATTGCCTTTATATCCAATATTTTTATAAACTTCGCGAGCAATTTTTACATAATCGACATCGCCTTTGGAAGTCACTTCCCCACCAATAACCAGTCTGCCATGTCCACCAAAAGTTTCCACCGCTACCCGGCTTTTTGGATCTACTTTCAAATACGCATCAAGAATAGCATCCGATATTTGATCACAAACTTTATCTGGATGACCAGAAGTAACGCTTTCGACCGTGTAATTATTGTTGTGTTTATAGAACATATTGTTTATTAAAAAATAAAAAATCCTCGAATAATGAGGAAAGATTTTTATGTTGACTAGACATACCTATCTTTCCTTATAATGCTTTCGCAATATATGGTTGGATTTAGCACCTTGCTTTTAAAGGTTGCTGAGCGAGTCATACGAGCCAATTCTCGTTCTCCGTCCGTAGTTTTACGAAGGAGGATC
>CAYIOX010000040.1:0-3852 GCA_964365245.1 uncultured Candidatus Saccharibacteria bacterium | reverse complement strand
CTTTTACTTTCTCTCCGTCTGCTGTACCGCTCGCTAGTCTTTCTAAAAGAGTCGTTTTACCTATTCCATTAGGCCCCACCAAAAGTAAATGCGTATTTTTATGCAGTGATATTCCTGTGGAAATTTTGGCTTTATGTTTTACAATCTTTCCGTTCTTCATAGTGGTAAAAGAAGAAATATTTAAAATTTCACCGATAAGGTCTGGCTGGCTCGGGATAATGAAAGGTCTGATAGATTTATCTTCTTTGCGCACATCCACCATTTCTTCTTCCAACTCTTCAGCTTTTTCACGCATGCGTTTTGCAACCAATCGAAGTCGGCCACCTTTATAAGCAAACACATTGGCCTGATCTTTCTTGGCCTGAATTTCTTTTTGCAATTGAGCGTTTTTCATATTTTCTTTCTCTACCCGAGCAGTAATATCTTTTACCACATTAAAATAATTACCAACATATTGCTCGATCTTTTTTGTATAAACATCCAGATAAAGAACCCCTTGCGTAAAAGCATTAAGAAATTCCGCATCGTGAGAAATAACCAAGACGGTTTTTTTATAATCAATCAAGAATTGGGTCAGGTGCGCGATTCCCGCTTTGTCTAAATTGTTCGTGGGTTCGTCTAAAAGAAGCAGGTCTGGGTCTTGAATAAGCGCAGAAGCTAGGAGCAAGCGAGCTTGTTGCCCTCCAGAAAAAGCTCTTACTTTTTTATCATGAATTTTGACATGTCCTTTCAAATTTACCACTTCCAAAACTTCATCAATCTTCGGATCTATGTCGTAGATTTTATGTTTAAAACATCTTCCAAAAAATTCTCGCACAGTTAGATCAAGCTGATCACGAGGAATCACTTGTCGAGAAATAGCAATGCTGACTCCATTCACAATATTTATAATTCCAGATTCGGGAGCATGCGCGCCAGAAATCAAACCAAAAAGGGTGCTTTTGCCGGCGCCATTTTGCCCCATGAGAGTAAATTTCACTCCCCGTCTTATGGTAAAACTGACCCCGTCTAATATAGGCTTGTTTATCCCCCATTCAAATGAGACGTTGTCAAACCTGACTATGGTTTCTCCTGTTTTTACTGTTTCTTTAATCTCTTTAGACATTCGATCAGATTAACTTATTTCAGACAAAATAGCGAATTTGCTTGACAAAATGGACCCATTTATGCTATGCTTTATACACAAAGTAGGTCGTAGATCCTGAGAGTCAGAAGATTTTTGACTTGAACGGATAAAGAAAAGAGTCGATTTCGTAGAACACTTTTGTATTTAATAATTTAACTAAACAAATCAATGACTGGTACAATAAAAAGACTCACTGATAAAGGTTTCGGCTTCATTACCGGAGAAGGACTTGCGAAAGATTTATTCTTTCACAGCAATTCTTTGGTTGGCGTAACTTTTGACGAGCTCAAAGAAGGCGATGCTGTTTCTTTTGAAACAGAAGAATCACCAAAAGGATTGAATGCTACGAACGTGCAACGCGCGTAATATTCTTTAAACTAAAAAAGCCCTCCGACATTTTTTGTTGGGGGCTTTTTTAGTTTTTATATAGACACAAACTTATTGACTAAATTCTTCTCCCTTAGCCCAAGCTTTCAGGTTTTCATAACTCTCCTCCCCGCAAATCCATTTATTGGTGTCTGTGTTGTAGAAAAAAGGCACACCGCCACATAAATCTTTGTCTAGTTCCAATAACTTTTTCTCATTTTCCTTGTTATGCCAGACCTCTAAAGACTCCACTTTTATCCCCTCTTCTTTCTCCAAACGTTCCACAAGCTCATGCATCCGCACACAATGAGGGCATTCAGTCCCGTAAAATTCTAGTAAATGTGACATAATTTAAAAAATTAAGATATTTTGTTTTTGGAGGGGTTTCGAGGCTGACGAGCCGAGAATTTCAGGATTTTTTAAACTTCAAAAAATCCGTACCGTAAAAAATAAAATATCTTAATTAGTTAACCTTGATAATCGAGATTTTTTGCGAGCGGCGTTGTTTTTTTTGATAACATTTTTTTGAGCTGCTTTATCTATTATAGCAAAAGCGGAGGGAAGCATTTTTACAGCTTCATCCTTGTTTGTTTTTGAAGCTCTTTCAATCTTCTTTATTACCTCCTTCATTGCCCGCTTTCGGCTGTCATTAAAAGCCTTTTTACGCAAGGATCCTCGGATTGCTTTTTTAGCTGATTGTGTTATTGGCATAAATGCAATATAGCAAAAAAGCTTAAAAAATGCAATCAGGCAAAGCCCTTTTCTTGTGTTATAATTAATACATGATTGGTAGTATAAAAGGCAAAATAATACTAAAAAAAGAGAAATGGTTAATAGTAGAAACAGTGGGAGTCGGTTATAAAATAAACGTATCTCCTGACACATTGTCCAGAATACAAAAACAGGAAAAAGAAGTTTTCTTCTTTATACACACCCATGTGCGCGAAGACGCCCTGGATTTATACGGATTTTTAGACTATCCCGAATTGGAATTTTTTGAAATGCTTATAGGCGTATCTGGCATCGGACCAAAATCCGCGCTCACTATTTTAGGAATCGCTTCTATTGAAACACTGCGAAAGGCGATAGGCACCGGAGACACGTCATATCTGACAAAAATATCCGGCATCGGCAAGAAAACTGCGGAGAAAATAGTGATTGAATTGCGGGATAAAATGGGAACAGAATTGGGAGATGTTTCTCTGCAAGGGGAACTAGATGCCTTGGAGGCGCTAAAATCTTTGGGTTATTCTCAAAACCAAGCTCGTGAAGCGTTGAAAAAAGTAACTGAAAAAATTCCCAACATAGACACAAACACAAAAATCCGCGAAGCTCTAAAAATTTTAGGAAAAAAATGATATGCCAGAATTGCCAGAAGTAGAAACTACAACAAAGGGTCTAAAGAGCGCCATAGTGGGACTTACAATAAAAGACGTCTGGGGTGATTACAACAGCTCGTATTTTCGCGGGTCAAACACCATCAAAGACCCCGCTTATTTTAAATATTTTAGAAAAAACATTAAAGGAAAAAAAATCCTAGGCGTAACTCGTCGCGCAAAAAATATCCTTATCTATATTTCAAATGACCACACTATACTCATTCATATGAAAATGACAGGGCATCTGATGTATGGCGACTATGATAGAAAAGACCCATTCAATCGTCACATTCGTTTGATTTTTTATCTTTCAAACAAAAAAACATTGGAATTGAGCGACACAAGAAAGTTTGCAAAAGTAACTCTCCTGTCGACAAAAACAATGCACGAGACAACACATCTGAAAAACATCGGACCAGAACCCTTGGAAAAAGAATTCACTTTTAATGTATTCAAAAAACAAATAAATAAAAAACCCAAGGGTAAAATAAAACTCGTAATCATGGATCAATCAATAATCGCTGGTATTGGAAATATTTACGCCGATGAAAGTCTCTGGCGGGCGGGTCTACATCCAAAAAGCATCGTCAGTAAAATTTCAGATAAAAAGTTAAAAGAATTATATAAAGCAATTATCACCACCTTAAGAAGAGGAATAGATTTTGGTGGCGACTCAATGTCAGACTATAGAAATATTCATGGGAAAAAAGGAAAATTCCAAGAGCAACATAGAGCATATAGAAAAACAGGCACAGTTTGTTCAAAAAAGGGATGCAAGGGTATTATCACTAGAATCGTAGTGGGTGGACGAAGCACACATTTTTGTAATGTGCATCAGAAAAAGGAAAATAAAATATAAAATTTAGAAAGCCTTGCGCAGGAGCTTAGAAAATTAACGAGGCAGTTTAGACTATTTGCCGAGTATAATTTTCTTGAGCGACGAGCAGTTCGCTGGGCAAGCTTGCCCAGATAGATTGCTTT
>CAYIOX010000039.1:0-3954 GCA_964365245.1 uncultured Candidatus Saccharibacteria bacterium | reverse complement strand
CGAAAGACCGGCTGGTTGTTTCTGATAGGACGACGTATTTATTTTTGATTTTTTTAATCATAGTGGTATATTTTAATTTTCAATGATCAATGCTCAATAATCAATGAATTATCAATTAACCAATTATCAAGTAATTCATTTGGACATTAAATCATTTGATCATTGATTGAGAATTGAACATTGGAAATTGATAATTTCAAAACTCCGTGATACGTTCCGGCTCCTCGTACGAATCGGCGAAAGATTTTATCCTTTCGGCTTCTTCCGTAACGATATCGCCATCGTATTCTCCGCTATGCGCGTTTACGCTGTCGTAGCTTGGTTTTTTTTGATCAAGATGCAGATTGATCACTAAAGTATCGTTTTCCGCATGCGTATAGGCGTGCAGATGGGGATAGTCTCCTCCGCCCGAGATTCTCCGCATAAAACTCAATTCATTTCCTTCTGCGCGCTCAAGAGAATATCCGCATGAGCGCATAAATGTGGTCGGATTTGATTTTAAATTTTCCAATCGGATTTGCATTTGTGGAATTATATAACTCTGCTCTTGCTTTGGTCGGCGGTTTATATCTTTTTAAATTGCTTTTCATATTCCCTCAATCCATCATAAATATCATTAAATAATGATATGCAAATGGACGGCGATGTAAAATTTGGTGCTGAACGTATGGGTTTGTGTGCGTGATCGTTCCGCTCCGGATATATTTTTGTGAGGGCTGATTCAAGTCCTTGTTTTAAAGTAGAATTCATTCGTTTTTCCACACATTCAAGAATAATGATTCCTGATATGCGTTTGAGCATCTTGCGAAAATTATCATTATAGTCAAAACCAGAATTATTAATCACAATATCATCAATATACTGGCGATTCGATATTTCGCGGATTTTTTTTCGTCTAGGATAACATTTCACAATGTCATCCATGCACTCTTCCACCCAACTTCCAAGTTCAAGCACTGCCAAGCGTGAATAATATTTTGGAAGCTCGTTGTCGCCACCTAGTAAGGCATCATTATAAAGCTTATTGAGCTTCTTCAGTTGATGAAGAAGTGAGCATTTTTGAATCATGACCTTTCATTGTTGGAAAAAGCTGATTCAGCTAAAGAGAAACGCTCGACCACTTTCTGTTTTTGATATAAACCTTCACTTAAAGTTTCTGTACTGAAAGTTTTTTGCTTCAAAAGATCTTTATACTTTCGAGTGATTGTTGCCTGTCGAGATTTTGAAACCAATTTTTCAAGTCCATCGATGTTTTTAGCTATTCCATATAAAACTGCTTCAAAGGTTGCCCCATTTAATTTAGTTGCCGTTTTTCTAGCATAGAGATAAGAAAGTGCAAAATTAACAGTTCTATTGAATAGCGTCCTCTTTTTTTCTAAATTTTCTTCTGATAAGAAACGACTATCTTTCATGTATTCATTGAGGTAGTTAGAAAGACCGGATTTAAATTTTGATAATCTATCGTAGAAAGCAAAAAACTTCAATACTGTTTCAATACTCCTAAACCTATCGTTTTTATTTTTCTGACCAGTCGTTTTTCTTAACAAATTTTTCCAGTATTTTGTGTCATTACAAACTTTCAATAAGTCATTCAATGGTCCACTAAAAATTGCATTCCGTATTTCCTGATTAGTGAGTTTAAGACCACCTGTATTGAGTCGCCTAAATATGGTAAAAACGTATTCAGTGTGATTCGTCTTTGTATAATCACAGCGCAACAGAGTAACCGGCAAAGCAAAATTCTCAATATCGCTTAGAACCTCTGGGTTTGATTCTTTTATCTCTTGAACAGATTTCCCGCTGATTCGTTTATCAATATCCTCGAGTGAGGATAGTCTCCAGCTACCATCATTAAAAAACTGACAAATTGTATCGATTCTCTGTAAACCATCGATTACTTGCATCTTATTCGTGTTTGAATCTTGGCTAAAACATAGTGAAGGGATTGGTAATCTCTTTAACAAAGAATCTATAAACCTGGTTCTATCAGAATTCCCCCACACAATATCTCGCTGGTAGATTGGTTGTATTTCCAATAACTTTTTTTGATACATGCGAAAAAGATCGGAACATGATCGTAATTCATTAAAAGTAAAAACTTCCTTGGGGGGTACTTCGTTTGAGTCATCCTCAAACTGAAGTTTATCCTCTATCTCTTTGATGATGTCTTTATCTTTTGTAATTTTTTTCTTCATAGTTTTATATAATAATTGTAACTTTTTCGTATAACATTGGTAAGCAATCCTGCTTCATACGGAATTTTGTTCTGTGATTGTGTCCTGTGCGAGCGTCAAAATCCACAAGAATTTTGCCTTTTTCCAATGCTTTCAAAAATCCTTCAAAACTAAACTTCTGTAGCATCATTACTTTTGTATAGTGATAGTATTCTTTTTTGCGTTTGATTTTAACTTCGGCTTGCACATAAAAAGTATTGAGCAATTTTGTTCCTGCTTTATGTTCCAAATCATCAAAGCCCCAATATGGTTGTGGGTTGAGTTCTTTAAGACCAACATGTTTTTCCACTGATTTAAGCCAATTCTTATGTCGTGAATCAGTACTTTTTGCGTCAAATGAAATTAAAATCTTTTTCTCTTTTCGATTAATTACTACTTTAAAACCTCGATCGCTTCGTGATTGTCCGTGGATTGTTTGGCGAAAGCTCATTTCGCCTTTCGGGTATTTCCCACCGTCTTCTTGGTGCGCCCAGCCATATTTAGGCAAAAGCACTTGTGGGACAAAACGAATGGCACGCGGCGAGGGTTCAGTGTGGAAAAGTGTTGTAAGCGAAGTTGAGTTAAGTCGTTGCGCTTTCAATTCCCATTCCGCGGCATTTGGTATTGGTAAATTGTTTTCCTTGATACCGAGCAAATCTTCAAGTGTGTTACCAATACCGCCGGCATTGCCTCGTCGCGTGTTTGGAACAAAACCCATCGCCGAAATCTCTTTAAGTTTTGCAATAAGTGCTGGTTTTGTGTAAATAATAGATTCCTTTTTCATAGTATCACCAAAATTTAGATTGGGATTGATGCTCTTTTATTCTCTTTTGTGCCATTTCGCAATATTCTGATGAAATATCAATTCCGATATAATCACGCTTGAAATTTATCGCAGAAACCGCCGTCGTGCCAGAACCCATAAACGGGTCTAAAATAATTTTTGCGTCCGTTGCGGAGATAATCCGATCAATCAAATTTACGGGAAAAGCAGCAGGATGTTTGTTGTTCATTTCTTGCGTAAATTCCCAAACATCGCCATGCGCGTTCGCTTTTGTTGCAAGCTTGAATTTCGGTTTGGCGATAAGATAAATCACTTCGTAAGTCGGCAAGAAATATCCGGCGTTAAAATTGAGACCGCCTTTCCGTTTCCAAATAATAATCTGACGGACAGGGAAACCGTTCACAATATCTTGGCGGTCTTGTAATAAGCCATCTTGCACACGCCACTTATGGTTATAGAAAACCGCGCCATCCTCCGTGATAGTTCTCATCATTTCAGATAGACACTCTCGTTGCCATTTCACATATTCCTCGTGTGGCATGCAATCGTCATAGTTGGCGTAGCCATTTTGTAGGGCGGCGTTTGCCCATTTTCCTCCACGACCATCTTTCATTCCATTTCCGGTAGAATTTTTGAGATTGTAAGGCGGCGAAGTAATTACCAAATGTATCGAGCTGTCAGGTATTTCTTTCATCACATCAACGGCATTGCCACAGATAATTTTATTCAAAAAGTTTTCTGGAAATTTTAATTTCTTCATGGTTGGATATATTGAAGTCGGACTTCAATATGAGATAGTGGGCATGGTGGGAGTCGAACCCACACGGCCGTGAGGCCACACGATTTTGAGTCGTGCGCGTAAGCCAATTCCGCCACATGCCCATTGTTAGCTCTCGGTAATGCTTAATTCCATTATACCAGCAACTAAGACATTTTCTAAGAAAAAAACAATATTGT
>CAYIOX010000038.1:0-4698 GCA_964365245.1 uncultured Candidatus Saccharibacteria bacterium | reverse complement strand
ATTTTCTTGAGCGACGAGCAGTTCGCTGGGCAAGCTTGCCCAGATAGATTGCTTTATAAATTTTTATATTTTATTTTCCTAAATTTTTAAAATCTGGAAAAGTGCGACTCCACAAGCCACAGAAACATTAAGTGATTCTTTTTTGCCTCGCATAGGGATTTCTGCGATGATGTCGCATTTTTCCAAAACATTCTTTGATATACCTGTAACCTCAGCGCCAACAATAAAAACGTTTTTCTTTTGCAATCTTGCTTTTTTATAGTCAATAGAATCTTCATCCTGCTCAACGCCTATTATTAGAAATTTTTCACTCTTTAGTCTCACCAATAGCGGGATTATGTTTTTTTTCTGCTCCCATTGCACAAATTCTTCCGCACCCAAGGCTGATTTTGCCAAATCTTTTCTTTTTCTTCCAAAACGATCAAATGGCGCAGGTGTGTAACCTGTTAGATAAATTTTATTTATTCCAACAGCATCAGCGGTGCGGAAAATAGCCCCGACATTTTCTACGCTTCGTATGTTGTGCAGTATTACTACATTCTCTTTTTGATTTTCTTGTCTGTTTTTCATTTTTCTAACTTACATATTTACGCTATAGCTGAAATGTGTATTATGGTAAAAAATTCTTATTCCTCATCTGTTTATGATAAGTGATAGCGAACCTGTGAGCTTCGCTGTTTGCTAATAAAATTGAAGATTTGTGTTTCAAAATAAATTCCTTATTACCGATAATGCCTTTTGGCTTATGCCTTTCATCTTTTACCACTGATACTACAAGAATCTCTTGATGCATTTTCTTCAAAGCCACTTTTACAGCTTCCAACTGCGCAATTCCCCCGTCTGCAACTATCAAAAATGGAAGGGGCCACTCTTGATGTGCTAATCGTCTCTCTATAACCTCCTTTAGCGCTCCAGTATCATTCGCATTAATTTGAGTTCTAATCTCAAATTTTCTATATTCACTTTTGACTGCCTCCCCATCTTCTACAACAACCATCACTCCAACCATATTTTTTCCTCCCATATGGGCGATGTCATAAGCTTCTACTCTAAATGGCTTTGCAGACGATAAAATTTTTGTATCCGAGGGTCCCACTTTGTTTCCCTTAATGCGCCCAAAGAAGGGCGCAGGATCAAAAATTTTATCGTCTGCAAAGCCATTAAACTTTTGTATAGCGAAACAGTTTTCCTTAATGAGTGCAACATCATTGATGTGTTTCAAAGCAAAAATCTGTCTTTTTTTTTCTCCTGCTTTTTCAAATTCGTGTCTTTTTGCATATTCTTTCATTTCTTTTTGTAAATTTTGCAGAATCTTTTTCTTTTTACCTTCAAAAAATAATTTAATATTTTTAATATTTTGTAAATACATCTTTCTGTCGTTCAAATTTGGAACTAAATTTATCTGTTTATAAAATTCCATATAACTTTTACTTTTTTCATCTAAAAACGGAAAAATTCTACGAATTATTTTTTTAGCTTCACGAAGTTGTGTTCCGCTAATGTATGGTCCATACACTTTATCGAATACTGAGGGTTGAATATTTTTACCTCTCATGATTACTATTTTTGGCAATAATTCTTTTGTAATACACACATAATTAAAACTTTTATCGGATTTTTCTTTTGTATTGTATTTTGGCTGATGTTTTTTTATCAAATTTGCTTCAAGTATCATAGCTTCAAGCACGTTATCGGTAACTCGCCAATCTATCTTCTCGGCATTAAAAACCATATCCACCAATATCGGCCCCCTTGTTTCAATTAAATCTTTACCAAAATAACTTTTTACTCGATCTTTGAGCGAAGTCGCCCGACCAATGTAAAGAATATCTTTATTTTTTTTAAAGAAATAAACCCCCGGCTTGTCAGGAATACTATTTTTTTTAAAAGCCTGCGCATTCATAATCTTATTTCCTTAACACTTTTCTCAAATATTTCCCCGTATACGACCTACTATTGCCAGCTACTTCTTCAGGAGTTCCTTTGGCTACAATGTTACCACCATTTATCCCCCCTTCTGGTCCAATATCTATAATGTAATCCGAGCTTTTGACAATATCAAGGTTGTGCTCTATTAGAACAACAGTGTTTCCTTTTGAAACAAGCTTATTTAAAACTTCCAAAAGTTTTTGTACATCATCATAATGCAAGCCAACAGTTGGCTCGTCTAAAAGATAAATAGTTTTCTCTAAATGCGGACGATAAAGTTCGCTGGATATTTTCACGCGTTGAGCTTCTCCGCCAGAAAGTGTAGTGGCGCTTTGACCTAGCTCCAAATAACCCAGACCAACATCAAAGAGAGTTTGAAGCCTGTCAGAGATTGCTGGAATATCTTTAAAAAAAGCGAGCCCATTCTCTACCGTCATACACAACACTTCGTAAATATTTTTTTTCTTGTATTTTACTGTGAGAGTTTCTTTATCAAAACGTTTACCGTTACAGATATCACAAGTGACATAAACAGTCGGCAAGAAATGCATCTCCACAGCTATCTCACCATTTCCTTCGCACGCTTCGCAACGTCCACCTTTTACATTGAAAGAAAAACGGTTAGCCTTCCATCCACGCAGTCTCGCTTCTTCAGTCAAAGCAAAAAGATCTCGGATATGGGTAAAAGCGCCCGTGTAAGTGACAATATTTGAACGTGGAGTCCTGCCAATTGGAGACTGATCAATTAAAATTGCGCGAGAAAGATATTCAGTTCCAGAAAATGAAGAGCAGTTAAACACTTCAGTCGTGCGATATTTTCTTTCATATCGAGCTTGAAGATTTTTATAAAGGATTTCATACATCAGAGAACTTTTACCAGAGCCAGACACACCAGTGATAGAGGTCATCACACCGAGAGGAACCTCAACATTTAAATTATTGATATTAAAAATTTTTCCACCGGCAATTCGTAGATGTCCTTTTGATGAGCGTCGTTTTTCTGGAATTTTTATTTTTAATTCCCCCCTTAAATAACCAAGTGTCCTAGATTTCTTTGTATTTTTTCCTTCGGAGTTGGCAGTAAGCAAGTCTTCAAGATAATCAGAGACAATCACTTCTCCACCATGAACCCCAGCTTTTGGCCCTATGTCTACTATATAATCTGACGCATAGATAGTGTCCTCATCATGTTCGACTATTAAAATCGTATTACCTAAATCCCGTAAGTTTTGCAAGGTTTTTATTAGGCGATCATTATCACGTTGATGAAGCCCGATAGTCGGTTCGTCTAGAACATACAATGCCCCAACCAGCCTAGAACCAAGCTGAGAAGCAAGGCGAATACGTTGAGCCTCTCCACCAGAGAGGGTGTTTGCCTTGCGAGAAAGTTGTAAATAATCTAATCCAACATCAAGCATAAATTGAAGTCTGGCTTCTATTTCTTTCACGACCGGCACTGAGATTTCTTTTTCTTGATCAGAAAGTTTAAGATTTTTAAAAAATTCATGAGCATCAGCGATAGATAAAGAAGCGAGATTTAATATATTTACTTTCTGATTTTTGGAAATTAAAAAAACATTCAACGCTTCAGGGCGCAAACGAGCGCCATGACAAGCATCACAAGGCTCGTCGCCCATAAAATACTTAGAACCAAGACCATTACAAGACGGACATGCTCCATAAGGAGAATTAAAAGAAAATAAACGGGGTTCAACTTCGGGAAAAGAGAAACCGTCATTCTTGCAAGCAAATTTTGCAGACATTATGAATTCTTGCGAAACAGAAAGTTGCTTATCGGCATGGTCTGGCCGGGGTAGGGGACCCGGAGAACCGAGGACCTGACGAGAAGCAACTTTCTGTGTAGCATCACTAAATACAATTGTTACTAAACCATCAGATTCAATAAGCGCTCGCTCTAAAGCTTCAGAAAGACGCATTCTACTGCCCTCTTTGTTGTCTTTGAACTCATGCAAAGCAAAATTATCCACAAGAATATCAATATTATGAGCTTTATTTTTTGAAAGGGTTATCTGTTCGCGAAGCTTTTTCATACCACCATCCAAACGAATCTCAACAAAACCTTTTCCGAGTAAATCATAAAGCAATTGATAGTATTCTCCTTTTCTACCGCGCACTATTGGAGAAAAAATTTTAATTTCTGTTTCGTTCCACTCTACACCCATAACTTTTTTATTATTTTTAGAACTTTTACTTAAAGTATTTATTTTTTCTAAGATAAAATTTAAAATTTCTTCACTAGAAAGTTTTTTGATTTCTTCTCCACACTGTGGGCAGTGAGGATGCCCAATGCGCGCATACATCACACGAAGATAATCATAGATTTCAGTTATCGTCGCCACTGTTGAACGCGGGTTGTTTGAACGAGACTTTTGGTCAATGGAAATTGCGGGAGAAAGACCGGTAATCTCATCCACATCCGGCTTTGGCATTTGATTTAAAAATTGTCGAGCATAAGAAGAAAGCGACTCCACGTATCGCCTCTGCCCCTCTGCAAAGATAGTGTCAAAAGCGAGCGATGATTTACCTGACCCAGACACGCCAGTAATTACTACCATTTTATTACGTGGCATTTCAACTGTAATATTTTTGAGGTTGTGTGTTCTGGCACCCCTTACAATGATTTTGTTTTGTTCGTTGTTCTTCATTTAAATTATGTGTCCTTAGTCACAGATAATTTTTTGCTAAAAATTTCTTCGACCCCGCCTCGTGCCGTCGCACTCCGGCCTTGCGAAGCTCCAAGTATTCGCT
>CAYIOX010000037.1:0-5083 GCA_964365245.1 uncultured Candidatus Saccharibacteria bacterium | reverse complement strand
TAATATCAAAACCAGCCAAAACCCCGCCAGAGACTATCGGATATTTATATTGTGAAATCTGATAGCCTTTTGGAATATCTGGATAAAAATAATTCTTACGATCAAATTCCGTAAAGTTGGCAACATTGCCGTTTACAGCAAGCCCGACTTTTATCACATTTTCGATGGCTTTTTTATTTATAACCGGCAAAGCTCCCGGGTGCGCCATACACACAGGGCAGATATTCGTATTTGGTTTTTCTTCATCTGGATCATTCTTGCAAGCGCAAAACATCTTGGTTTGCGTCTTTAATTCCGCATGAATCTCAAGTCCTATTGTCGGATAATATTTTTTCAACATATTGAATTATTTATTTCTTCTTTAAAATTTTAACCAACGCATCTTGAAACTTTTTTACCATTTTATCATCAAATAAAGACAAAGAGAAAACGTTCTTGCTTATCTTTTTGAAGTCAGCAACTTTTTTTGCAACAACTTTTGGATCATCTATAAAATCTGTTTTTGTAAGGATAATTATTTCTTCTTTTTGCGACAAACCGTCTTCCCCTAAATCAAGACTCTTGTCGTATTTCTCAAGTTCTTTGCGAATTTCTTTATATGCTTTCATCATGCCAGTTGCCCCTTTTGATAAGTTCTCAAAAGAAACCAAATGCGCGAGCATCTTTGTGCGTTTAATATGACGCAAGAATTTTACACCGAGACCCTTTCCTTCGGAAGCTCCTTCTATAATTCCGGGAATATCAGCAATAATGTATCCAAAAAAATCACCCAAATTTGGATCAAGCGTCGTAAAAGCATAATCCCCGACCTTGGCCTCGGCATTTGTAAGAGCATTCAATAGAGAAGATTTTCCAGCATTCGGAAGCCCAATAAATCCAACATCGGCAAAAAGTTCCAATTCTATTTTAAAATTTCCACTTTCGCCCAGACCACCGACATTGGATTCTTGTGGAGTAGTGTTTACCGAACTTTTAAAATGTTCATTGCCAAAACCTCCAAAGCCACCTTTCAAAAGCAAAATTTTCTCTCCGTCTTCAATTAACTGCCATTTTTGATCAGTTCCAAGATTCGTGATTATCGAACCTATTGGCAATTCCAAAACAAAGTCTTCCCCATTTTTCCCATGCAAACTTTTACTTCCGCCATCTTCTCCCCTGCCTGCAATGAAACTTTTTTTTGCTTTATATTTTAAAAGTATATGCACATCGCGAACAGCTTTCACATAAAAATCTCCACCTCGTCCTGCGTCTCCTCCCGCAGGCCCGCCCTTTGGTTCAAATTTTTGCCTGTGCCAACGCACAACGCCATTTCCACCTCGTCCGGCTTCCGCATATATAATTATTTCATCAATGAATGCCATATATAATATAAAAGATAAAAAATTCTCCCGCCTTCGCCCCCGAAGTCATAAGGACAGGGAACCCACGGCTCTTTAAATTTTTCATCTTTTATATCTTATAACGATATCGCTAATTCTGCTAATCTGATAGCTCCATTTTTGGATTCTGCAACCGCAAGGAATAAATTATTATGACAAAACACAGCGTCTTTCACTCCTGTCATATCCTGCAATTCTTTTGCCCTCAATCCTGCCCAAGATTTTGGAAAATCTTTTCGGTTGCCAAAACTGTCTTCCGTCTTTCGCATAGCCACAATGGACCAATCTTCATTATCTCCATATACGGCAAACAATGGTTCGGGAAATTTCTGTAACGCATTCCAAATTTCATATCTGGAAACTTTTGGTTTATCTATAATGATCAATCTTTTATCTTTAGCTTTCTTGTAAAAATCCACAATAATTTTTGTAATTTCCATTTGATCATTAGCTTTTTTTATTTCTCTACTTAAAATCTCTTTCGCCCAAACAAGGGCTTTAAAAAACTGTTCGTCTTTTTCTATATCTTCAAGCGCGGTAGGAGAAAAAATAGACAACACATCTTGCAAGGTGTATATCGAAATTTCCGGAAAATTGTTTTTATATAAATCAATTCCATTGTCGTTGGCATCCACCGTCATCACGAGTTTCTGTTCGATAAAATCAGCAGATTCTTTTTTTCCCGCCACTTCCAAACCAAACTTGCGCCACACAAGTCCAAAAGATGAACAGGCTATGCCATTTTCTCGCTTGAAAGCTCCGCCAGTCTGATGATGGTCAAACCTGTTTGATTTCGCGTCATAAATCCCACCCACATCAAAAACATAATCAGCTTTATTTATTATGTCTTCGTCTCTTGTGCGAATTATTTCAAATTGTTTTTGTTTATTTTCAAGCATTAAAGACAATGTCGCGCAAGCAAATATGTCATCCGCATGAAAAGATCCATCATGAGTCACTAACTTTAATTTTTTATTCCGCTCTGTTGTCATAAAATTCTTCAAAAACTTCATATATCCAAGTGACCAATTTATCAAACATAACAAATATTATAAACAAAATTAATATCACAAGCGAGAACTTCCAAATCTCGCGACTAATATTGAATGCAGTATAACCGAAAAAGTAACCAATCAATAAGAGAACAGGAGCCCAAATCGCTTTAGCAAAAATTTCTGCCTTTAAAAATTTCTTATAATCCACTTTTTCATAACCGCAAAAAATAATAACCAAGTAATTCATACCCATGATGAAATTCGAAGCGAAAATAGACCAAAAGGGTCTCCACTTAAATCTCGGCAAGACATTATATACTCGCTTTTGAATATATTTGAAAAATCTATGATGGTTAAATTTTTTATATAAAAATTCTCCCAAAGCATAACCCAAAAATGTTTTAGAAAATGCGCCTAGAAGAATAAACATAAGCGAGAAGTATGGATTTAGAGCTCCGAGATGCGCCAAAATTCCCACCGAAATTACAATCAACTCCCCTTCAAAAATAAGTCCTAAAAAAATAACAACATATACTAAGATCTGATGATGCTCCACCAACCCAATTAAAAGATTGATTGTGTGCATAGGTGATTAAAATAAAGATTCAACAACTTCTTTGACTAAACCACCATCAGCTTTACCCTTTAAATCTTTCATCAGAGCCGACATCAACATTCCTTTTTTTGCGACATTAATGACACCCAATTTATCTTTTGTAGCGCGAGCAATCTTTTCTATTTCAGACTTATTCATCAACTTTGGCAAGTAAGTTTTCAAGATTGATAGCTCCGCCTCTTCTTCTTTAACCAAATCTTCTCGGTTGCCTTTTCTGAATTGATCAATAGAATCTCTGCGCTGTTTTGCAAGTTTGGCTATCACGGCGATTGCTTCATCATCTTTTAACATTTCCTGAGGTTTTCTATTTTTTGCCACAAGTTCATTTGTAAATGCAGAAGACATAGCCCGAAAAGCCTTCAGACGCAAAGCATCATGCGCCATCATTGCTTCTTTTATTCCATTTTTTATTTGTTCGTGCAACATAAAACATAGAAATATTGTTTTATAAAGCAATCTATCTGGCGAAGCTTCGCCAGCGAACTTCTCGTCGCTCAAGAAAATAATATTCGGACTACCTCATTTATTTTCTAAGTTCCTGCGAAAGGCTTTCTAAAACAATATTTCTATGTCTAGTATACCAAAAATATGTTAAAATAGCACTATGCCAAAGTTAATATTTTTTGATACAGAAACCACGGGTAACGAACAAAAGGACGTTCTCTGCCAGATTGCCTATAAAATTTACCCCGCTAACGGCGACATAGAGAATGAATTCGTGGGTCTCTATAAGCCTGCAATTAAAATTCCCCCGGAGGCTTCGGCTGTCCATCATATAACCAACAAAATGGTTGCCGACAAACCATCTTTCAAAGAAAGTGGCGATCAAATAAAAATAAAAAATCTTTTTGAAGATAAAGACTCCATCGTAGTGGCTCATAATGCGCCCTTTGATTTGCTTATGATAAAAAAAGAAGATATTGAACCGTCTAATTTTATTTGCACGTTGCGAGTCGCAAGATATCTAGATCCTGAAGGAAAAATAGAAAGATACAACCTACAATATCTGCGATATTTATTGGAAATAGAAATAGATGCAGTAGCTCATGATGCGCTTGGTGATGTCTTAGTCTTGGAACAACTTTTTGAAAGATTAAAGAAGAAAATTATAGAAAAAGAAGGAATAAGAAAAGACGAAGCAATTAAAAAAATGATGGAAATTTCTTCACATCCATCACTTCTACGAACGTTTAGCTTTGGCAAACATAACGGCAAAAAAATAGAAGATGTAATAAAGACAGACAGAGGCTACTTAGAATGGCTTCTCTCACAAAAACTCGCCAGCGACCAGATAGATGAAGATTGGATTTATACATTAAAATATTATTTAAATAAATAACGCTAAAATAAAAATATGCAAAATCTTGCTTGGATAATTTTGGGAATAATCGGAGGAGGTATAATCACATACTTTATTTTAAATAGAAAAAAAGAGGAAAAAAAAGATGATGTTGGATTAAACCTTATCCTTACGCAAATAAACGAACTCTCGCGAACGGTAGATAATAAAATAGGAGAATCACACAAGCAGGTCAACGAAAGCTTGAAATTTCACTCCAGTGAATCAAATAAAATAATCCGCGACGTCACAGAAAGACTCACCAGGCTAGATGAAACGAACAAACAAGTCATCTCTTTTGCCGACCAACTTCAAAGTTTGGAAAATATTTTGAAAAATCCAAAACAACGTGGAATTCTAGGTGAGTATTATTTAGAAACAGTGTTAAAAAACGTCCTCCCTCCTGGAAGCTATCAAATGCAATACGAATTTGCTGACAAAACTATCGTGGACGCAGTCGTCTTTGTAAAAGATAAAATCATTCCAATAGACTCAAAATTCTCTCTAGAAAATTACAACAAGATGGTTGAGGGGCGCGACACAGTAGAAAAGAAAAGACTAGAGACAGTCTTTGTAAACGATTTGAAAAATAGAATTGTTGAAACTTCAAAATATATTCAGCCAACCAAAGGCACTACTGACTTTGCTTTCATGTTCATCCCCCACGAAGCTATCTATTATGACCTACTCACAAACAAAGTCGGCGCATCAACGGGAGAAGAAAATGAAAACCTGATTCAACGCGCGGCGGGAA
>CAYIOX010000036.1:0-5102 GCA_964365245.1 uncultured Candidatus Saccharibacteria bacterium | reverse complement strand
ATGGAAGATTTGAAAGGAATTTAAATAAAATCCCCCGAAAGGGGGATTTTTTGATAGAATATAAATATGCGTTTTCATATAATCACAATTTTTCCCCAGATATTCGATTCTTATTTACAAGAATCTATTATTGGCCGGGCGATAAATAATAAATTAGTAGAATTTAAATTTTACAATCAGCGGGATTTTGTTAAGGGAAATAAAAGCAATTACAAGCCCGTGGACGGCAAGCCTTACGGTGGAGGCGCTGGTATGGTGCTCCAAGCAGAGCCTATTTTGAAAGCGTTTTTAGAAGAAAAAAAGAAAATAAAAAGTAAAAAAAGAAAAGTAGTAATATTTTCAGCCAAAGGCAAAACCTTCAATCAGAAAATTGCTTATGGCTGGGCAAAAAAATATGAAGAAATTATTTTTATCACCGGTCGCTATGAAGGTATTGATGAACGGGTTAGACAAGCGCTTAAGGCTGAAGAAATTTCTATCGGTCCATATGTACTGACTGATGGTGACATTGCAGCCATGGTTGTCTCTTCGGCGGTAGTTCGGCTAATACCCGGAGTTATTCGTTTGGAATCTTTGAAAGAAGAATCCCACTTTAATTTATTATTAAAAAAAGAAAAGGACGGCCAAGTGGGAGAAAACGGATTAGAATATCCTCATTACACTCGTCCGGAAATTTTAAGATACAAAAATAAAAACTATAAAGTTCCAAAAGTCCTTCTTTCTGGAAATCATAAGAAGATAGAGGAGTGGAAGAAAAAAAGTTAAAAATTATAGGAATCTAAACAAAAAAATTGACACTGTTCACATAAGATGTAGAATAGAAAAATATGACATTGCTCTTTTCATCACCAACGGTGCTAGGGCTGTGTTGTAGAAACACTAAAAACCATGCCACAAGAACTATTACTGAAACACGAGAAGATAACTCCACGAATGAAAAGGTTGGGCTATGATGCTTACGAAGGCACAGTTGGGTGTCTGTGTAAGGATTGCAAAAGACCAAGTCCGATGGCACATGCCTTGGCTTGCTCTAAACCCAAAGTGGAGAAATCTGATGTGATGGGTGCGTTTCGATAAGCTTCGTCGTGGGTGTTGCCACATTCTGTCAGGAATTTAATTGCCAGGAGGAGTTCTATCCTTCTTCTGGTGTCAATCAGGTCGCTAAGACTTTCGGAAGATTGTTTTGGCGATTTTTTATTTACACAAGAATTCTGCATATGCTAGAATGTTATGTATATGAATAAAGATAGGAAAGAGGGGTATAGAGACAGACTGAAAGATTTTTTGAATTCAGATACCAAAGAAGCAAAGATCGCCACAGTTGCTCTTTGTGTGCTTGCTATAGCTTCTATTCCCGTGCTTGTGGTTGGAGCAGGAGCTATGGGAAATGCAGTGCAAGTATTCAAAATGTTCCAAGGTTCTAAAAAATATTCCCAAAAACAGATTCAAAGTGCTGTTGATAGTATTAGACGTCAAAAGTTAATAGAATATGTATGCGACAAGGATGGAAAAACAGTAGTAAAAATTACGAAAAAGGGTGAAACTAAATTAAGAGTTTTTGACATTGATCTTATGAAAATTAATAAGCCCAAGAAATGGGATGGAAAATGGAGATTGGTGATGTTTGATATCCCTATGAGGTTTACAAAAGGGAGGGAAGCATTGCGATACCACTTGAAAGTGCTAGATTTTTTTCAATTTCAGAAATCCGCATGGGTTTATCCTTACCCCTGCGAGGATGAAGTAATTTTCATTACTGACTTTTTTGGAATAGGAAGGTATGTAGAAATTTTGACTATTGAAAGTGTTTCAAGGGATGAAAAATTAAAGCAACATTTCAATCTATAATTTCATAGAATTCTAGCATATGCGTAAAAGTTGGGAATTGGGGAAAGTGAAGAGGGATTTATCTATGTTAATCCCCAGACCGTCTTGTCTTTGATAAAAGTTTCATTACCGGATATAATTGGAACATGGAGTTTTTAACTGAGGAAAAAATTCTAAAGTTGGAAAAGAAAGCGAATGATATCAGGAAAAGCATTATTGAAATGCTCCTTGAAGCAGGGAGTGGTCATACGGCTGGGCCTCTCGGTATGGCGGATATTTTTACGCTTTTTTATTTTCATATCTTAAAACATGACCCCAAAAATCCATCTTGGGACGAACGCGATCGTTTCGTGCTTTCGAACGGTCATATCTGCCCAGTTTTTTACGCGACGCTAGCGCATGCGGGGTATTTTCCAATTGAAGAATTAAAAACTTTGCGCAAATTTAGCACTCGACTTCAAGGACATCCACATAGGGAATATATGCCTTGGCTTGAAAATTCTTCCGGACCGCTTGGCGCAGGGCTTTCACAAGCTGTAGGTATGGCTTTGGCAGACAGGATGGACAAAAAAGATACTGATAGATTCGTTTATTGTTTTATGTCCGATGGCGAGCACGATGAAGGAAATTCTTGGGAAGCGATAATGCTGGCTGGAAAAAATAAATTGCGAAATTTAATCGCAGTGGTAGACAGAAATAATATTCAGATAGATGGTTTTACGGAAAATATTATGCCTCTTGAGCCACTAGCTGATAAATGGCGAGCTTTCAACTGGCATGTGATAGAAGTGAGCGGGCATGATTTTAGAGCTCTAAACGAGGCGGTAGAAGAAGCGCAGGCTGTGTATGAAAAACCAACAGTCATAATAGCGCATACGATTCCCGGCAAGGGAGTGAGGGAATTCGAGAGGGATTATAAATGGCATGGAAAACCTCCAAACAAAGAAGAAGCAAAAATGGCGTTAGATGAATTGCGAACACTCGGTGGTAAAATTAAAAGTGAACATCAGTAAAAATATGAGTCATATTCTTTTAGAAAAAATAATAGGAATCGCAGTGGGAGTTTCTTTATTAGGAAGTTCACTTGTTGGATATAAAACAGGGAGATTTCAAAAAAATAAGGGTCCAATAATAATTAGTAAAAAAAATAGACCGTTTTTATTCTGGTTTTGTATTATATTCTCTGCAGTTGCGGGTATTTACTTAATTATATTTCCAACTTTCCTTTTTTGATAAATAATAATTTATGTTTAATTAAAATTAAAAAGTATGAAAGAAAATATATTTGAAACAATAAAAAAACTAGACAATAATGGCAAAGAATATTGGTCATCCCGAGAACTTTCAGGAATTCTAGAATATTCGGATTATAGGAAATTTTTAGGAGTTATTGAAAAGGCTAAGGTAGCTTGTGAAAACAGTGGGGAAGTTATCCACAACCATTTTGTCCATACCGACGAAATGGTCCAAATTGGATCTGGGGCAGAAAGAGCTGTGGATACCGTATATCTTTCTCGTTATGCTTGTTACTTAATTGTTCAAAATTCAGATCCAACCAAGGTCGTTGTTGCAAAAGGACAAACATACTTTGCGATTCAAACAAGAAGGCAAGAGAATGCTGAGAACTTAGTGGAAGACAATAAGAGAGTTTTCTTAAGAGAAGAAATGAAAAAACACAATACCAGTCTAATGAAAACTGCTTCAGTCGCAGGAGTGGAAAGTTTTGCAATTTTTCAGAACTCTGGATATAAAGGATTATATGGAGGGTTAACAATGCAGGATATTCATAACAAAAAGAAATTAAATAAAACTCAGAAGATTCTAGATCATATGAATAGTGAAGAACTCGCTGCAAATTTGTTTAGAGCGACTCAGACTGAAGCAAAAATAAAGAGGGATAATATTAAGGGTCAATCTAATGCAAATCTGGCTCACTTTAATGTGGGTCAAAAAGTAAGAAATACGATAACTAGCCTTGGAGGCACTATGCCAGAAGAACTTCCAACTCCCGATGCTATTGGAAAAGCTCAAACAAGGATAAGTAGTTCAAAGAAGATAAAAAAATAAAAAATCAAAATTTATGCTTAATCCGAAATTAAAATTAAATCCAAAGATATTCAACGCTGATGTCGAACAAACGCCTATTCGAAAAGGTTTCGGAGAGGGGTTGCTTTTGGCGGGAGAGCAAGATAAAAATGTCGTGGCGCTTTGCGCGGATTTGACTGAGTCTACGCAGATGAGTTTTTTCAAAGAAAAGTTTCCAGAACGTTTTGTGGAGATAGGTGTCGCAGAACAGAATTTGGTCACGGTCGCCTCGGGCATGTCTGCGATGGGGAAAATTCCTTTCTGTTCTTCTTATGCGATGTTTTCTCCGGGCAGAAATTGGGAGCAAATAAGAACGACAATAGCTTACAATGATAGAAAAGTAGTTATAGTGGGCTCACATTCGGGTATTTCTGTTGGACCTGATGGTGGTACTCATCAAGCTTTGGAAGATATTGCTTTGATGCGAGTAATGCCCAATATGGATGTGCTTAGTCCATGCGATAGCATAGAAGCGAAAAAAGCTACACTTGCCTTAGCAAAGAGTAAAAGGCCAGCATATTTGCGCTTAGTTCGCGATAAAACACCAATTATTACTACGGAAGAAACTCCTTTTGAGATAGGAAGGGCGGAGATTTATTGGATGCCCGATGTGGGGCTCGCGCAAGTGGGGATAATCGTTACTGGCGGATTGACATATCGCGCGTTGCTTGCCGCTAAAGAACTGGAAACAGAAGGAATAAAAGTCAAAGTAATGAACTTGGCGACCATAAAACCCCTGGATGTAAATGCTGTCGTGGCTCTTGCCAAAGAAGCAAGGGGGATTGTAACTGTCGAAGAACATCAAATTATGGGTGGAATGGGAGGAGCAGTGGCGGAAATTTTAGCGGCAAATTACCCTGTGCCAATAGAATTCATCGGAGTGCAAGATAAATTTGGCCAGTCAGGCACATCGAATGAACTTGTAGAGCATTATGGCATGGGAAAAGATTCTATAAAAGAAGCGGTGAAGAAAGTGTTGGCGAGAAAATTATAAAATAAACTTTACCCCTCCAAAAATTTATTTTATAATTTTCGAGCTTTATAATCCGCTGGCGCATTTTTTAAATACTCCTCGAGTTGTTTTCGAACTAGAAGTCCTTTTTGGGCGCCGATTTCTTGAACTACTGACATGGAGTTTATCGGTCCCCAAGCGAATGCTTCGAGCGGGGAAAGGCCCAGATCGGAAGAGC
>CAYIOX010000035.1:0-5273 GCA_964365245.1 uncultured Candidatus Saccharibacteria bacterium | reverse complement strand
GTTTCAAGTAAAACTCCCGCGCGATCCGCCAAAAGTTTCAACGCGCCTTTGAAATCAAGCCCTTCAAATTCTTCCACGAAAGTAAAAATGTCCCCCGAAGCCTGACAGCCAAAACAATAATAACTTCCTCGTTCCGGTGAAACAAAAAAGCTCGGCGTTTTTTCATTATGAAATGGACATCTCCCCTTCCAACTCGCCCCAGCCTTATCCAGCTTCATATATGATGAAATCAATTCGAGTATATTTATTCTTGATTTTATTTGATCAACAGATGAGGACATAAATATTTTTCATTTATAAAGATTACTGTGCGTATCAATAATTACGAAGTAGTTGCAATCTCCTTTAATTTTATATATTGCCCTTAAATCTCCTGTTATATTTATACTTCTGTATCCAAGATACTCTCCGTGTAGGGCATGATTGTTTAATTCAGGTCTAAAAGGATTATCCCTAAATAATCCCAAACATTCATCGCATTTATCTTTTAATTTTGTGGATAATTTATCATATTTTTTCACAAAATTTTTATGGAAATCGATTCTCATTTGATATTCATAATTAAGATCTTAATGCTTTAATAGCATCTTCTGCTGTATTAAATGGCCCAATAAGATTTCTTCCTGCTTCAACATCTGCAGATAATTTAGCTAGAAGCTTCATTGTCCTCTTGTTTGGCATAGGATGATCAGTAAAAGTAATTTGTCGCACATTTATAAATTCCTTTATATTTTGATTTATAACCGCATTCAAAGACACTCCGAGAGTATGAGCCACCTCTTGAGCTTTTTCTTTTAAATTCTTATCAATTTTTATACTCAACATTGTTTGCATAGTTTTTCTTTATTATAATGATAATATCTAAAGTATATACTTTTGATTGATAATGTCAAGACTTTTGATTTGATCTACAGATGAAGACATAAATATTTATAAATATCAGTTTATTTTGCTAACTTTGTATACCAAGGAATAAAATTACAATAAGTTTTAATCTCTTTAGTAAAAATATTTATTCCACTTAAATCACGCTTACAAGCATAAGAATTAAATTGACGTATGCTAGCGTATATACATAATACATAGATTAGAGCTACACACAAAAGAATACTAACACCTTTAAAAATTTTTATAGATAATTTACTTTTTGTAATGTTCCTAAAGCAAAAATATATTCCTGCAAAAAACAGAAAAGTTACCAACGTAAGACCCAAGAACTCAAAGATGGTTTGAGCACCCATATGAATATATACGGACACAGATAATGAAACTATAAGGTAAAGATATAAATAATATTTTTTGTTCATGTTACTTCTGTTTAAATAAGCTTATAAATTATGAGTAATTTCGACTTTAGGTAATAAATTGCTTGACATAAATCTTTGCTTGATATATAATATCATTATATTTGGGATTTTCCCACGACCCCACCGAAAGGTGGGACAAATTTTTGTCCAAGATATAAATTATAAAAGCCATTTTTTATTTTTTTGATGTCTTCTGGTCTAGAAAATTTTTTACTTTTACCATTCATTTCTATCCCAACATTCTCACCAATAGCACACCACCAAACTTCACCCTCTTTAAACAAGGGGATTTTTGCATTATTTTCATGCAATTTTTCTTTTAATCTTATCCACTCGAGAAATTTCTTTACGATAGACATATTTTTGTATTTATTATGCGATACTTTACATGCAAATGTCTTCCCTTGTCGTAGACCCCGAGAAACCCCCCGAAGGGAGTTTCATATTTTCAGTAAAAATTATTTCTCCACTTCAGTTTTGATTTTGCTTTTGAACCCCGTTCCCGCGGGAATGAGTCGTCCGATTATGACATTTTCCTTCAAGCCTCGTAAGTTATCTATTCCACCCTTGATAGCGTTCTCAATGAGGACACGATTAGTGTTTTGAAATGACGCGGCAGAAAGCCAGCTCTTGGTTCGAAGAGAAACTTCAGTAATACCGAGCACTACTATCTCTGCTTTCGCCAACTTTCCTTCAGAATCTTTACCATTCAATTCTTCAATTCTAGCATTTTCTTCTATAAAGGCCGTATTTTCCACAATGTCTCCAATAGAGAAATTAGTGTCTCCCGCGTCTTTTATTTTTCTGCGTGAAAACATCTGACGAATGATTATTTCAGTGTGCTTTCTGGAGATTGAGGCGCTTTGCAGTTCATAAACTTTATTTATTTCTCGAATGATATATTTCTCCACCAATTCCTTATTGCCAAATTTAAACATGGCAGTAATGTCAGCTGACCCGTCAGTCAAAAGATCTCCTTTTTTAACATGATCGCCGACTTTAACAATCGGCATTCTGTGAAAAGCTACTAGATACTCAATCTCATTTTTAGTGTTTACTTTTTCACTATCAATATCAGAAAGCACTTTAATTATTTTTTCTTTTCCATCTTTTACAGTGATAGAAACAATTTCTCCATCAGTCTCAGATATAATTGCCGGATTTTTTGGTATTCTTCTTTCAAATATTTCTTCAACGCGTGGCAATCCAGTAGTGATATCGGTTCCAGCAACACCCCCAGCATGGAAAGTGCGAAGCGTAAGCTGAGTGCCAGGCTCTCCTATAGCTTGAGCGGCAATAATACCGACAGCCTCACCAAGCTCGACTAAATGATTGCGTCCCAAATCAAGTCCATAACAGTTGACACAAAGACCATGAGCAGTGCGACACGTGAGAGGAGAACGAACAAATACTTCTGTAAAACCCGCCCCTTCAATATTGCAAGCTTCTTCCTTTGTCACCAAAAATCCTTTTTTATAAACCACATTTCCATTCTTGTCTTTCAAATCACTAGCCAATACACGTCCACGAATATTTTTTGAAAGAGGAATTTCAATTCCGGAAATATCCTCTCTGGTGACTATTCTTCCTTCTTTAGTGCCACAATCAACTTCAGTAATGACGACATCCTGCGCCACATCAACCAATCTTCGAGTCAGATATCCAGCCTTGGCAGTGTTTAGCGCCGTATCCGAAGCACCCTTTCTGGCGCCATGAGTAATAACGAAATATTCAATAGGCGAAAGTCCCTCTTGATAACAAGGAATAATTGGGAACTCCAAGGTCTTGCCTTGGTTATTTTGAATAAGCCCGATCATTCCAGTCATCTGCATAAGACTGGACATGGTGCCTCTGGCTTTAGAAGTGAATAAATCGTAGGTGGAACTTTTTTTATCAAGAGTTTTAGGTAAGACTTTTTCTAAATTTTTCTTCGTATGGGTCCAAATCTCAATAATCTTCTGATACTTTTCTTCTTCAGATAAAAGACCGTCATTCCATTGCAATATTATTTCCGCTTCAAGTTTTTTACCTTCCGCTATAATTTTAGGTTTTTCTAAAGACACAGAAACGTTATCCAACCCCCATGTGGTGCCAGAAATAGTGGAATATTTAAAACCAAATGTCTTAATTTTATCTAAAATTTTAGGAGTGCTGTCCACGCCATAATGCATAATAAGTTCGTCTAAAAGAGAAGAAAGTCTATCCTGAGTCATTTCATCGCTCACATAAGGAAAATCGTCCGGCAAAATACTATTAAAAAGAAGTTTGCCAGCCGAAGTCTCAAAAATTCCTCCATCAAATTTTCTATATTTTATTTTTTCTGGATCTGCCAAAACTTTCACCTTGGCTCGCAAGGAAGTGATGCCATATTCATAGGCGCTAATAGCCACATTTGAGCGTGAAAAGTACTTGCCTTCACCTTTTTCTCCATCCATAGATTTTGTCATCCAATAACTTCCGAGCACCATATCCATGCGAGGGTGAACGATGGGATCTCCATTTTGAGGTTTCAATAAATTCTTGTTTGATGCCATTAAATCCTTCGCTTCCCTTTGCGCCTCCTCTAAAAGAGGAACATAAACTGCCATTTGGTCTCCATCGAAATCGGCGTTGAAGGCCTGACAGACGAGAGGATGAACTTGTATAGCGTTACCCTCAATTAAAATAGGATTGAAAGCCTGAATACCTAAACGATGAAGAGTCGGCGCACGATTCAAAAGAACATATTTGCCAGTAATTACCTCCTCCAACATCGCCCAAACATCAGGAGTGCGTTCTTCGATAAGCTTATTTGCTCCACGAATGTTGAATGCCAGTTCCGCTTGTAAAATTTTAGAAATAACAAATGGTCTAAAAAGTTCGAGCGCCATGTGTTTCGGCAATCCGCATTGATTGAGTTTGAGTTCAGGGCCGACGACAATAACCGAACGACCAGAATAATCAACTCTTTTGCCGAGCAAATTCTGGCGGAAAAGACCTTGTTTGGATTTTAAATTGTCTGAAAGAGATTTCAAAGGACGCTTTTGAGATTGACTCATTGCGGCGGAATCATTTTGCTTTGCAATTGAATTATCAATCAACGCATCGACTGCCTCTTGAATAATTCTTTTTTCATTGCGCAAAATCACATCTGGGGCGTTAATTTCTTTCAACTTCTTTAGACGATTATTTCTATTGATAACTCGGCGATATAAATCATTCAAATCGCTAGTGGCATGTCTGCCTCCATCGAGCGCAACCATCGGACGCAAGACTGGCGGAATAACCGGAATAATAGTCAAAAACATCCACTCAGGACGAATCCCGGCATAAGTCATGGCGCGAATCAGAGAAAGTCTTTTTTGTAATTTTTCTTTTTCAGCCACGCTCGCCTTCTCGATCATGGCTTGCGTCAAGCTTTTTAATTTATTTAGATCTAAATTTTTAAAAATGGAATAAATAGCTTCAGCCCCTATATTTGTTTCAAAACAAGTTCCATATTTTAAAGAATAATGATGAAAAGAAATTTCATTTAAAACTTTCCCTTCATAAATTTCTCCGATTTCTTTTTTTGTGACAGAAAACAAATTCTTTAATTTTTCACGAGTGTCGTCATCCGCAGCATTTTTCAATTTAGCCTTATATTCCTTTTCTAGACCTGATACGATAGACTCTTTTTCTTCCTCATGAACTTTGGTAATTATGTAGCCGGCAAAGTATATCACCTTCTCAAGATCAGAAACAGATATATTCAAAAGAATACTCATGCGAGAGGGCACTCCGCGCAAAAACCATATATGCGACACAGGGGTGGAAAGCTCTATATGCCCCATACGCTCACGTCGAACAATAGAACGAGTAACTTCCACTCCACATTTCTCGCAAATAATATCCTTGTAGCGGATTCGGCGATATTTTCCGCAATAACATTCATAATCTTTTTCCGGTCCGAATATTTTTTCATCAAAGAGACCTCCGCGTTCACTT
>CAYIOX010000034.1:0-5277 GCA_964365245.1 uncultured Candidatus Saccharibacteria bacterium | reverse complement strand
GCAAGAAGAATGAAATGATGAAAGAATCCGAAGGAGGATTTACTGGCGAAGATGTCTTGGAAGGTTTGACTGTGGCTATTTCCGTAAAGCTTCGCGAGATTCAATTTGAAGGACAAACTAAGGCGAAACTAGGAAGCATGGAAGCTCAAGGAGCGGTGGCGACTGTTTTTGGCGAGGCATTCAATAGCTTTTTGGAAGAAAATCCTGACGAAGCCAAGGCCATAATCAATAAATCTATTCTTGCTTTAAAAGCTCGCAAGGCTGCAAAGGCCGCCAAGGATTCAATTTTGCGAAAAGGCGCTCTTGAAGGGATGACGCTCCCCGGTAAATTGGCAGATTGCCAAAGCAAAGACGCTTCGGAATCCGAGTTGTTTTTAGTAGAGGGGGATTCGGCTGGAGGTTCAGCTAAGCAAGGCAGGGATCGTCGCACACAGGCCATCCTTCCGCTTCGTGGAAAAATTTTAAATGTTGAGAGAGCGCGTATAGACAAAATGCTTGCTTCAAAAGAAGTAAAGTCCTTGGTGATTGCCATGGGGACTTCGATTGGAGATACTTTTGATTTAGAAAAAATGCGTTATCATAAAATAATTATCGCCACAGATGCCGATGTCGATGGTTCGCATATTCGCACTCTTCTGCTCACGCTTTTTTATAGATATTTTAAAGCGGTTATTGATGCTGGATATATTTATATTGCCCAGCCACCGCTTTATAAAATAAAAAAAGGCAAAGAGATTTCTTATGCTTATACTGACGATGAGAAATTAAAAATTGTCGGCAGGGAAGCTGATATAAGCGAGATAGAAGAAGTTAAAGAAGCACCCGCCGACGCTGGCTCTGGCGAGGCAACGGAAGAGGACACCGAAGAAGCTAAAAAGAAATCAAACAAGATCCACATTCAACGCTTTAAAGGTCTCGGAGAAATGAATCCAGAAGAACTCTGGGAGACGACTATGGATCCTAAGAATCGTGTGCTTAAAAAGGTGAATATTGATGATGTTGAAGAAGCAAGCGAGATTTTTGATATTCTTATGGGTTCCGAGGTCCCTCCTCGCAAATCTTTTATTCAATCCAATGCCAAATTGGCGGAGATTGATATTTAAAAAAGTTTGATTTGTTCTATTTTACTGTTTTCTTTTTCTTGGTTTTTTATTTTTTCTAGAATTTTTGGAATTTTCTTGAAATCTTTCTTCAGGGTTTCTCGCATATCCCCATTGTATAAAGCGGCGGCAGGATGATAGAGCGGGAGAAAATATTTTGCATTCACACGATTGAATTTTTTTATCAGGAGTTTTCCATGGACTGAAGATATTTTTTCAATTGGAAAGAAATCATTCATTGCATGTCTGCCTAGAAATATCACCAGTTTTGGATTTATGAAATTAAGTTCGTCCAAAAGCCATTCACGACAAGCATTTTTCTCTTCTGGCATAGGATCGCGATTGTTAGGCGGGCGATATTTTACAATATTGGTAATATAGATTTCTTCGCGTTTGCATTGTATTTCATTAAGCATTTCAGCCAAGAATTTTCCGGAAGCTCCGACAAAGGGTCGGCCTTGTTTATCTTCATCTTTTCCAGGCGCTTCACCTATAAAAATTATTTCTGAATTTGGGTTGCCATCTCCGGGGACAGGCTGGGTGGCTGTCTTTTTGAGTTTGCATTTGCAATCCTCGGACCACTTCTGATGTATTTTTTTTAATTCTTCGCTTTTGTTCATATCGGGTGCGTTATATGCCAGATTTACAAAGACGCGTTTATTTTTTACTTTTTATTTCTTCCAAAAGTTTTGTAACGAGTTCTTCTTTTGATATTTGGCCGAGTTGGCCTTTGTCGCGAGATTCTAGAGTTAATTTACCAGTTTCTATTTCTTTGTCGCCAACTACGATCCAATATGGCAGTTTATTGTTTTTTGCATCACGGACTTTTCCGCCGAGGTTTTTATCTTCATCATCTAATTCCGCGCGGATATTGTTTTCTTTTAATAATTCAAAAATTTGTTTTGCGTATTCATTATGATGCGCGCGGACGGGAATTATTTTTACTTGCACTGGCGACAGCCAAAGAGGGAAGTTGCCAGCCGTATGTTCGATTAAAATTGAAAGGAATCTCTCTATTGATCCCATTATGGCCGCATGAATCATTACAATTCTTTCTTTTTCGCCTTTTTCATTTGTGCATGAAAGGTCAAACCTTTCCGGCATATTTACATCCAGCTGTATCGTTGCTACTTGCCATTCTCTACCAAGTGAATCTTTTGCCATAAAATCAAGTTTGGGGGCATAAAAAGCCGCTTCGCCGGGAGCTTCGTAATAATCTATTTTGTTTTCTTTTGCCACTTCTCTCAAAACTTGTTCGGCTTTATCCCAACGCTCCTTGTCCCCAAGATATTTTTCTGGATGTTTAGGATCTCTTAAAGATAATCTCAATTTCAGCGGAAAATTAAAGGCATTGTAAAATACATCAACTATTTCCCAGACTTTTTGTATTCCATCTTTAGCTTGTGAAATGCGACAAAAATCATGCGCATCGTCTTGGGTAATACACAATACTCGGGATAATCCAGAAAGTTCTCCGGATTGCTCGTCTCTATAAACCATTGTTGTATTAGCATAGCGTTGAGGCATTTCTTTGTAACTAAATGGTTTTCTGGCAAAAATTTGAGTGTGGTGTGGGCAACTCATTGGTTTCATAGCGAATTCATGTTTTTCGCGAGTTGTTATCTTGAATAGATCATCTTTGTATTTGTCCCAATGTCCGCTAGTCATATAGAGTTCTTTTTTTGTAATGTGCGGAATTTCAATTTTCACATAGCCGCGTTCTTTTCGAAGTTCCCAAACAAAATCGTCTAATAGATTTCTGATTAAGGTTCCTTTTGGTGTCCAAAGGGGTAATCCGCTTCCTACGAGATCCGAAAACACAAATAGATCCAACTCTTTTCCAAGTTTTTTATGGTTTCTTTTTTCTGCCTCCTCTCGCTGTTTTAAATAAGTTTCCAATTCTTTTTCGGTGCTGAAAGCCAATCCGTAAATTCTCGTAAGCATTTTATTTTTCTCATTTCCGCGCCAGTATGCCCCAGCCACACGATCCAGCTTGAAAGAATTTGGATCTATTTCTTTTGCCGGATTTTCTAGATGTCCGCCACGACATAAATCTGTAAATCCTCCGCAGGTATATGTGGTTATTTTTTCTCCACGATCTGCTATCTCATTTATAAGTTCTGCTTTATATTCATTTTTGAAAAATACTAGAGCTTCTTCTTTGCTTATCTCTTTATGCTCCCACTCTGTCCATTTTGGCAACTTTTTTCGCATTTTATCTTCGATTTTTTTTAAATCCGCATCGGTTATTTTTTCTTCACAGAAATCAATATCATAATAAAAGCCATTATCTATTGCTGGACCTAGAGTAAGTTTTATTTTGTCGAACTTGTATATTTCTCCCACAGCAGATGCCAGTAGATGGGCTAGGGTGTGTCTCGTGTCGTTTAATTTAGTTTCTTCGTTCATTTAGGCATCATAACATATTATTTTATATTTTAAAATTGCTTTTAATCAAGAATGTGCTAGAATAAACCCATTATGGTAGTCCGAATGCGAAGCACAAAATCACATACAGGCAATCGACGTTCTCACCACGCTTTAGAGAGCGCAAGTTTTTCTAAGTGCGAAAATTGCAAAGATTTAAAAAGAAGGCACACGGTGTGTTCTTCTTGCGGTTTTTACCGAGGAAAGAAGGTTCTAGATTTGATTAAAAAAACAGAAAAGAAGCAAAAGAAAGAAAAGGCGAAGAAGGCGGAAGGAGTAAAGTAATTATGGCGCCCCTCGCGTATATACGCTCGGGATGCTCGTAAATTATATTCTCTACGTTCATTAATTTATGGCAAATAGGCATCTTTCAAGATCAATAGTGCTCCAAACGCTTTTTGAGTTGGATTTTTTGCCTCTGGAAAAAAAAGATGCCAGTTTAAAGGACGATGATATCAAAAAAATATTAGATAGAAATTTAAAAGAATTTGCTGTTGGGCTTGAGGATGATAATTTTGTGTTAACGCTTTTAGATGAAGTGTTGAAAAAGCGGGTTAAAATTGACGAAATAATCGAAGCGTCTGCTCCGGATTGGCCGATAGATAAAATTTCCATTGTTGACAGAAATATCCTTCGAATCGGACTGACTGAACTTCTGTTTGGTGACAGGAAGCAGGTGCCTCCGAAAGTGGCAATCAATGAAGCCATAGAATTGGCAAAAACTTTTGGCGGAGAAAATTCTGGGAAGTTCGTGAATGGTGTGCTCGGGGCTGTTTACAAAGAGATGGGCGAGCCTGAAAAAGAACATCAAAAAAGACGGGATAAAAATACCAATGACGTTGGTTTCAAAGAAAAAAAAGAAGCGGTGGATATTGATAAATTGCCAGTGGAGAATTTGGGAGGCGCGTTGGTGTATGCTAACAAAGATAATAAAAAAAATGGCGATATCTTGTTTGCTATGGTGCATGATGTCTTTGGTTATTGGACTTTGTCAAAAGGAAAAATAGAGGCGCCCAATAATGTGAAAGAAGGGACATTAAAAGCCATAAAGAAAGAAATCGGACTTGATATTACCATAGAAGAAAAACTTGGAACTAACGAATATGTCGCGACTCATCCTCAGAATGGTAAAACTTTAAAAAAGGTCGAGTATTTTTTAGCTCATAGTGAATATAGAGAGCTTGTTCTGGAACATTGTGGCGGACTTGATGGCGCTAGATGGTTCAATATGGCTGAAGTGTCCGAGCTTCGCATTTATAATGATATTATACCGCTTATTGCAAAGGCGGTTGAGATTATCAGTAAAAAATAATATAAAAATAATCTTGTAAACAATATGACAAATTTTTCAAATTTTGAGAAAAAAACAAAAGTGATTTTTAAAAACAAAGACTTGCTCCAACAGGCTTTCATGCATCGTTCCTATATAAATGAAAATCCGGGAATTAAATTGTCCCACAATGAAAGATTAGAGTTTTTAGGAGATGCGGTGCTGGAGCTTATTGTTACTGATTTTCTTTACAAGAAGTATCCTAATTATACAGAAGGGGAATTGACTGCTTTGCGTTCAGCTTTGGTAAATGCCGTTATTATCTCCGAGATTGCGGGAGGTATAGGTATGAATGATTACTTGCTCTTGTCTAAAGGTGAAGCCAAAGACAATGGCAAGGCTCGGCAATATATTTTAGCCAATACTTATGAAGCGTATGTCGGAGCTTTATATCTGGATCAAGGGATAGCTATGGCGGAT
>CAYIOX010000033.1:0-5420 GCA_964365245.1 uncultured Candidatus Saccharibacteria bacterium | reverse complement strand
CTTCCGTTTCAAACGATTGAGACAATCAACCTCCCGCGCGGTGTGCGGCAAGACGGGTTGTTTGGTAAAGGCGGACAAGAAGGATGGAAAAATCGGCTCATTTGGGGTGACAATTTTTTGATAATGGGTTCACTTCTCAAAGAGTATGCGGGCAAAATAAATCTCATTTATATTGACCCGCCGTTTGCGACTGGCGATAATTTTTCTTTTGAGGTTCAGATTGGCGATCAAGAGATTACCAAAGAGCCGTCCGCGCTTGAAGTAAAAGCATACCGCGACACTTGGGGCAAGGGCATGCAGTCGTATCTTCAAATGATGTATGACCGCCTTGTTTTGATGAAAGAACTATTGGCGGATAATGGCTCAATTTATGTTCATTTAGATTGGCATGTTGGACATTATGTAAAAGCGATAATGGATGAGATTTTCGGAAAAGAAAATTTCAGAAATGAAATTATCTGGAAAAAGTTGTCTACACCAAAAGCCCAGACGATCGGTTTCGGGAATGTTCACGATTCTATTTATTTTTATAGTAGGTCATCTGGCTTGAATTTTACGCAAATCAAACAAGAGCATCGCGAAGAATATTTAGAAACGATGTATAGGTATGTAGATCCGAAGACGGATAGAAGATATAGATTGCATGATTTTACTCAAAAAGGACAGGGCAAACCAAAAAAGTTTGGAGATAAAGTATTAAAACCACCGCAAGGTAAGCACTGGATTTGGTCTCAAGAAAACATTGATGAGGGTATGAAGAAAGGTTTGATAGTATTTTCAAAGACAGGGACACCGCAAGTAAAGCGTTATCTTGATGAGGTTGGCGGCCATGTCCTTGATGACTTATGGATTGATGTTAATCCTATTGGTTCTGTGGCGGAGGAACGGTTAAACTATGATACTCAAAAACCGAGAGCGTTATTAGAAAGGATTATTATTGCGTCCTCCAATGAGGATGATTTGGTCGCCGACTTTTTCTGCGGTTCGGGGACAACTGGCGCGACAGCAGGAAAACTTAATCGGCGTTGGATAATGTCTGACCTTGGAAGATTTGCTATTCACACTACCCGTAAACGACTTCTGGATATAAAAGCAAAGCCATTTGTCGTTCAGAACTTAGGCAAGTATGAACGGCATCGCTGGGTTCAACTCAATGGCCGATATACGAACTATCTCAAATTTATTCTGGAGCTTTACCACGCCGAGCCGGTGGAAGGATTTACAAACCTACACGGCAAAAAAGACAAAGCGTTTGTGCGTATTGGGGCGGTGGACGCTCCAATAACGCTTTCCGAAATACGCGAGGCGTTAAGTGAGTGTAAGGAAAATAAAATCAAATCGTTGGATGTGCTCGGTTGGGAATGGGAAATGGGATTGCACGATTTAGTAAAAGAGGAAGCCGAGCGATACGGCGTTAAGCTTTCCACTTTTCAAATTCCGCGCGAGGTGATGGAGCTAAATGTAAGCGACCCGAAAGTAAAAGAGGATATACATTTTTACGAACTTGCCTATTTAGAAGTTAAACCAAAGATAGAAGGAAAGCACATAACGATAACGCTCAAAGATTTTATTATTCCGAATCCAGAATTATTACCGGAAGAAATAAAAGATAAGGTTAAAAATTGGAGCGACTTTATTGATTACTGGGCGGTGGACTGGATGTTTAATCAACACGAAGAAGAAACAGAAGAAGATGATACTTTCCACAATATGAATCAACGCTACCGCACGCGCAAAGAACCAAAATTAGAATTATCAATGGATTACGAATATAAAAAGTCGGGAAAATACAATGTGCTTGTTAAAGTCATTGATATTTTCGGGAATGATACGACAAAGTTAATTGAGATAAAAGTTTAATATGATGTTAGATTTTCATTTTATAAATGTAGGTAAAGGAAGTTGCGCAATAATTGATTTTCCTACGGGGCATTTGAGCATTATTGATATTGATGATTCAAGGGCTGTATCTATAAAAGAAAAAGAAACTATGCGGGTTCTTAAAAAGGCCGAACTTACTAACCCTATAGATTATATTTTGAAAAACTTTTCTGAAGACGAAATTTTCAGATTCATCCTTACTCATCCAGATATGGACCACATGTCGGGTATAAAAACACTCTTTAAGAAAAAATACGTGCGGAATTTTTGGGATGTTCCGAATAAAAAGTCAGACCCCGGGAACTGGGATAAATCCCCTTACGACAAAAATGATTGGGATTTTTATCAATCTTTGAAAGATAAAAAGATTAAAGACACTACTGTTGTAAACCCTTTAAGAAACGCGACAGCTGATTGTTGTTGGGTTCAAGATGGGATTAAAATACTTTCTCCAGACAAAGCACTTATGGAGAAAGCAGAAGAAAGTGAGGAATATGACCATTTAAGTTATGTATTCCAAATTAACTATAACGGAATAAGAGCAATGCTTACTGGGGATGCTTCAAAAGTTGCTTTGGATGATATAACGGCAAACTATAAAGCCGAAAATCTACAATCTTCTATTCTTTTAGCTCCCGGGCATGGAAGCAAAAATCATGTTTCTAAAGATTTTTTAGATGCGGTAAAGCCGCGATTAACAGTAGTGTCAGTTGCCGAAGGCGTTGATTACGATAGCGACGCCTATAAAAACTATGGGCGAGTTTTATCAACAAAATATTACGGAAATGTGAGGGTTCGTATAAAAGATGATAAAGAGATTGTTTTCCGTACACAATTCCAAAATTACAACGATGACTGGTATATCTTAAAACAAAGAAGCGATTACTATAAATCAACATGAACGCTATAATGAAAATTCACATTTTTGATGTTGAACACGGTGAGTGCAACATTATAGAAACGCCAACCGGCCATTTGATTATGATAGGCGTTGGTCATAATGACAGCACAGGTTGGCGTCCTTCAAGTTGGTTAAAACAACATAATCAAACGCCGCATTGTATAGTTTTAAGTAATTTGGACAGAGACCATCTTTCTGATTTACCTAATTTTGAACCATCTATTCGTCCAGCTACTATCAAGCACAATAATTACGTAAATCCTGACTGGATTGAAAGTAAAAAAATTGAAGAAAGTGGTGAAGTACACAATAGTGTTCAAACAGCACTTCACTGGATACGTAATATATTTACAGGAGAGCCGATAAGTCCTGATTACGGCATGGAGAAACTATTTTTCCATCATTCTCCGGCACAATTTCAGGATACAAACAATTTAAGTATTATTACTTTTATTTCTTATGGCGGTATCGGTGTTATGTTTCCCGGCGATCTTGAGAGTGCTGGATGGAAGGAGTTTTTGAAAAATCCGACATTCATTAATTGTTTACGCCAGACAAAAATTTTTATTGCTTCCCATCACGGGAGAATCGGTGGATATAACGCCGAAGTATTCAGCTTTTGCTCTCCCGATGTAATTATTATTTCCGATAAATCAGTTGAACATGATACGCAAGAACATAATTCATATCAGCAACATGCCTCGGGTTTAAATTTTGGCGACGGCACAATAAGAAAAGTTTTAACTACCAGAAATGATGGGAAAATAACTATAGATATACCCACTGCAGGAAACTATACCGTTTATATTAAACAAAACTATTAAATTTTATGGAGCAAAAAATATTTTCAAAATTTAATGTGTATGACCAGATTGGATATTTAATGGTAGGAGCTATTGCTATTCTCGTTGTTATTTTTGATGCCGTATATTTCTTTGGTTTTTCCGTCCCAAATTCTTCTTTAGAGAACTTTTTGATTTGGTTAGTTATTGCTTACTTTATTGGGCATCTATTACAGGGAATAGCCAACCTCATTAACAACATACCCTTACTGCGTTATTTTATATTAGAAAATAAAACTGATTTTAATGAGAAAGAAAAAGAAATTTTAGAGCAAGCAAGAAGCTACTTTGGATTAGAGAAACAAGACAATAGTAAACTTTGGAATTTTTGCTATATGCTTGCATCCGCTAAAGATATTACAGGACAAGTTCAATCGTTCAACGCTTACTACAGTTTATATCGTGGCTGGTTGGTGATTTTCTTATCGGAATCAATTTTTCTTTTAGGACATATTATTTTTTTCTTTAACTACCCGAAACTCTATCTGCTTTTGTTGAGCGTCTTTTTGGTTATTATTTTTTACCGAAGATCAAAGCGATTTTGGAAATATACAAGAGATAAAGTTCTTGAAACTTTCGTTGTTGTAAAAACACTGAAACTATGAGCAATCAAGAAATCAAACAATCAAATCTTCCACTTGTCCGTGCGTTACGGCCATTGGTTAAGGCGTGGCGCGAGGGAGGATACAAAGAAGGAACGACCGAAACGACGCGGCGGCTTTTGGAGTGGTGGTTTTTGGAAGAGCACCGATTAGCAAATGGTTCATCGTTTGTTTTTTGGCGCGCGCAAAGAGATGCTATTGAACATTTCATCTTTTGCCATGAAGTTTTACAGGCGCGCAGTTTATACCAACTTGCTCAAAAATTAGAAGCTCATATCCCGATTGACCCAAGCGCGGACAAGTGGGCAAAGTATGCGTTCAAAATGGCTACCGGCTCGGGCAAAACAATGGTTATGGCAATGGCCGTTGTCTGGTCATACTTCAACGCGCTCCGCGAAAAGCGGGACGGCTTCACTAAAAACTTCGTCCTTATAGCTCCCAACCTCATTGTGCTTGACCGCTTGATGGGCGATTCTAAAAATCCGGAGTTTTTTGAGAGTGGCATTTTCAAAAAGTATCCCTTTATTCCGCCCGAATGGGACGGTGATTTTCAACTTGATGTCATAGGAGCTGACGAGGAGCGAGAAAGTACCAAGCCGGCAACGCTCTATCTTTTGAACTGGCAAAAGTTTGTTGAGCGTGAGAATGGCGAAGCCGATAATCCAGTCCAAAACATTCTTGGGTCAAAACCGCCAAGCGAAATTTCCGTTTCTTCGGCAAAACTCAAAGACAGGTTGTCTCATCTTTCAAATGTGATGGTATTAAACGACGAGGCGCACCATGTTTGGGACGAGGAGCTTGTCTGGTATAAAGCCATCGCGGACTTGAACGACAGCGCGGGGCTGATGTGCCAGTTGGATTTTTCGGCAACACCGAAAGATCGAGGCGGAAATTTATTTACTCATATTATTACCGAATATACTCTGGGTGAGGCGATTCGCGAGGAGATAGTAAAAAGGCCAAAAATCGCTGAAATAGAAAATATCCCAGAGATTGAAAGCGATGATGCCGCGGAAAAATATCGCGTACAAATAGACGCGGCCGTGGATAAATGGCGACTTTTTTATAAAGAATTAAAGAAGACGGGTAAAAAGCCGATTTTGTTTGTTATGGCCGAAAATACCAGAGCCGCAGATCAGATAGCTGATTATCTTGATTCATTCCGCGATCTATCAGATAAAGTTTTAACTATAC
>CAYIOX010000032.1:0-5549 GCA_964365245.1 uncultured Candidatus Saccharibacteria bacterium | reverse complement strand
CTTCTCTTTATTCTTTCCGCAATTCCGAAAATACCCCTTTAGCCGCTTTTCGCGCTGACTCAACCCCATAAAAAAATTTTGTAAAAATCACGCCACTTGCTTTTTATTGCTATTTAGTGTATCTTGTGTGTGGATAGTAATCGATATTAATTACTTTTTACATATGAATTACACAATTTTGTCGTCAAAACAAAGCGAGCTTTTGGAGAGATTAATCGTGCACAAAGGTCAAATTGTGACCTCTCAAAATATTTTTGCCGAGGCAAAGAATAATTGGGATTATCAACAGACAAAAAATCTTATCACCAAGCTAGTCAAAAATGGCTGGCTTATTCGCGTCAAAAACGGACTCTATGTCATCTCGGATTTAAGCAATAGAGGATTCTTGTCGTTATCATTTTATGTGGTGGCAAATCTTTTGGTTCTGAACTCCTATGTTTCCTTTGAGTCCGCCCTGCAGTATTACGGAATGTTTGACCAATTAACCAATAAAATTATTTCTGTGTCGCTTAAAAAATTTAAAACCATATCGCTTAATAATATAGAATATAATTTTATTCAAACCAAAGGAAAATTTTTCTTTGGTTGGAGAGAAATACTGATAGATGATAAAACTGTTCGTATTGCCACAGCCGAAAAAGCGTTAATTGATATAATCAATTTTCGTAAAAGCAAATATGCTGTTGATTTGATTATCGAGAAAATAAAGGAGCATAAAAATAATTTAGATTTTACACAACTAGTCAAATACTTAAAAGAATTTTCTGAAGCGACGATTAAAACATTCGGTTTTATTTTTGATTTACTCAATATTGATTCCACAAGTATTTATCGTTTGGCGGAAAATTCTATAAAAAACAAGCACAGCACACATCGAATGCTCGCTAATGATAAAAAATTTAACGCTAAATGGCGTTTATATTACGATAAATATTTTGATAAATACCTATGATAACTCGCCAGCAATTGGAAATCATAAATCGCAAGACCTTAAAGTATCCCTTGCATATTGCCGAAAAAGATTATCTTTTAGCTTTAATTTTAAAATTGATCGCAGAATCGTCTTTGGGAAACAATTTGATATTCAAGGGTGGCACTGCTTTACATCATTGTTATTTAGAACAATCTCGTTTTTCTGAAGATTTAGACTTTACTTCTTATCAAAAGAACATTGAGCCGAATGAGGTAAGGAGTATATTTATAGGCAAAGATTACTTGAGTATTAAAAAGGACTATATATCTCCCGCAACTATAAAAATTGAAAAACTACAATATGTCGGGCCGCTTATTCAACCAAATTCTCTGAAAGTAGAAATAGATTGTTTGCAAAATATTCTGCTTCCGTCGCAAACATTAAAATACAACAATGTTTGGAGTACTAATTTTCTTGTTAAAGTTATGGACATCAAAGAAATAGCTGCCGAAAAAATTCGCGCCATGAGCGATCGCGCTCGTTATCGAGATTTTTACGACTTATTTCTAATTTTAGAAAAATACCGGCTTAATTTAAATGAAATTATCGATTATGTTAAGAAAAAAGAAATCCGTAAACCAATTACTAAAGCAAATATTAAAAATAATTGGTTGATTATTGGCACTCAAAAAGAAGTGGAAATGGATCAAATCTATTATTCTCGTAGAATAGATGACAAAGAAATTGCCAATCTGATTGAGATTTTGCCATTTCGAGTAATTGCCTTTAAATAAATGCAAACAGAAGGAAGAAACATTAGAAATGTCCTACTCAATCAAATGTTGAAGTGACATCCATTCCAAATTGAAAATAAAATTAAAAATCACAGCACATTTTAAAAAAGAAGAGGGGAACCCTCTCTATTTTTTTGTGGTAAAAAACAGAGCGGTCTTGTGAAAGACCGCTCCGTAGGAAATGTTGCAAAAGTTATTGTAATAAAAAGAGATTGAGAAATGGCATTTTAAATGAGTTGGTGTAGTATTAGGCATAGACAGGAAAGGAGAAAAAAATGCCGCCAAATCCATGGGCAGAAATTATAATCAAGAGTAACTTGATTATAATGAAAAGAGGAAAGATTCAAGAACTGTCTTTTACCGCTTTTTTGCGGCAAATAAAAATAAAGTTTTTTGATCTTTTCTCCTAACCCATATTGACTGGACTGTAGAAATAAATTGTGTAAAAAATGAAGCACATTAAGACCGAAGAGAAAGACTTCAAAACTTCTAGCTGGACAGGAAGACATGTCTATTGCGTTGAAGTGGCGATCAAATCTCAAGGTGTAGCAGTCCGAAACAGCAATGATCGGGTAGCTGGCACTGTGTTCTTCACCCCAAACGAGTGGGTAGCATTCGTGAAGGGTGTCAAAGGTGGCGAGTTTGAGCCACAAGGTCGGATCGTAAGAAAGCTCCGATAACAACTGGGGGTCGTTCACTACTAGTAGCGACCCCCTTAAACATAAATGAAAAAGATAAACTTTATACCAGGTTTAGGAGAAAAGCCTCGTGATTACAAGGCTCTTTCAAAGTATTTTAATATTGTAAATATAGACTGGAATAATGGTAAAACTAAACTTGGTAAGATAGATACTCTTATTGGCTTTTCCTTGGGAGGAATTATTGCAATGATGCACGCGGAAAAAAGTAAAGTTAAAACACTGATTCTTTGTTCTATTCCTCCTATCGATAACCTAAAAGGTGTAAAAGCTGATATGATTATTTTTCTAGTTGGTTCAAAAGAGATTTTTGCTACAAAACACATGAAAAGAGTTTATAAAAACTATAAGGGACTTAAAAAGTTCATCATTATAAAAGGAGCTGATCACAAGATCGGTTCTACATATTCCAAAGCAATTTTAGACCTCACGAAAGGAGGATAAAGTGAGCATTACAGTATTTCTACGAAGATTCAAGTTCTTTGCATGGTTGCGATAGCCAGAAATCATGGACGAAGGCCGTTTCTTACGAGACGGCCTTATAGTCCGTGAACCCAGAAACCCTCTAAAAAGCAGAAAACGCAGGTAAAATTATTTTAAAAAATCACACCACATTTTAAAAAAGAAGAGGGGAACCCTCTAGATTTTTGTGGTGTGGTAAAAAAATAGAGCGGCCTCGTGAAAGGCCGCTCCGTAAGAAATGTTGCAAAAGTTCAGCAAGATGAAATAGCAATGAGCATACACATGTGCATGCACTAGTGTCCGCTAAACTTTTTTCAAATATGGAAAAAACCATTGCGGGAAGTCATAATTAAGTTGTCGAACCAATTATGAACTTAAACAGCCGCAATGGCTCTTTCATATGCATCATACTAACACGCTTTTTAATCAACTGCTCAATTTTATGCCCAAAAATCGTTTTAATGCGTTTGTCGGACAGCACGAAGCCGACCGATATGTTAAGAAACTGACCACCTGGAATCAATTCGTGCTTTTGCTCTATGCTCAAGCCACCGGCAAGGATAGTTTGAGAGAAATTGAGACCGGTTTTTCTTGTTATGGTTCGCTCTGGTATCATCTTGGAGTTTCTTCTATTCATCGCTCCACTCTTTCGGACGCAAACAAAAGAAGAGACCACCGAATATTTGAAAAATTGTTTTACGAATTTCTTTCGGAATGCAAACATATCACTCCCAAAAAAGAATTTGATTTCAAAAACTCCCTGTATTCGCTTGACTCAACCACAATCAGTCTTTGTCTCTCGATGTTTAATTGGTTCAAGTTTGGAAAGAAAAAGGGAGCTTTGAAAATTCACACTCTCCTTAACAATAGAACCTCTATTCCGGAACTTTTGGTCTTAACCGAAGGCAAACACCCCGATATTTCCATAGCCAAAGAGCAAGTATTTGATTTCCTAGAAAATGGCTCTGTTGTTGTGTTTGATAGGGGTTATATCAGTTATGCATGGTGGAAATATCTGGATCGAAAGGGACTATATTTTGTTTCTAGAACCAAATCCAACGCGAGAATCGATGTTCTCGGACAGCATACCAATCCAAGTGGCTCAATATTATCAGACGAAAAAGTTTTGGCTGGAGAATTTTGGGGTATGCAGAAGTATGGAAAAGAACTCCGGAGAATTAAATATTTAGACAAGGAAACCGGAGAAATATATTCATACATTACTAACAACTTTGAATTAAAAGCAGAAGACGTCGCTTTAATCTACAAAGAGAGATGGCAGATTGAATTGTTTTTTAAATGGATCAAACAAAACTTAAAAATCAAAACCTTCCTCGGCACTTCCAAAAATGCGGTACTTTCTCAAATCTGGGTGGCTATGATTTATTATCTTTTACTCGCCTACATCAAATTTCAAACCAAGTTTGGAAAATCGCTTCTAGAGTTAACCAGAATGGTCAAAGAAACGCTGTTTAGAAGAATCAACCTGATTGACATGCTTTCCTTGACCGCTCGGACTATCCACAAACTTAACAATCGGGATGGGCCTCAACTTTGTCTCCTCTAACTTTTATCGGACAGCAGTGCGATGTTCTCAGGGACAAACGGTGGATTAGTCCTCATTGGAATGTTGCTAGAGCTGAGAACAAAATTCACCAATTGATACTGGCCTCTGATGTTGGATTTGAACTTCCCGAGACTCTAATCTCTTCGGACCCGAACAAGATAAGGGAGTTTTGGGAACACTGTCAACATGATATGGTTGCCAAGATTCTATCTGTGAGCCCGATTGAGGACCACATTGTTTTCACCAACAGGATTACTGAACTCCATATGGAGAAAATAGATTCAATTCGATATTCTCCGTCAATCTTCCAAAGATGTATTGCCAAGAAATACGAGTTAAGAATTACTGTGGTTGGCAACAACGCATTTGTTGTGAGAATTGAATCTCAAAAAGGCGAAACTACCAAGACTGATTGGAGAAAAAGCAATCAAACTGGAGAAAAAATAGGAATGGAAGAAAGCGAGCTTCCAGTCAGCGTGAAAAACAAGTGTTTGAACTTTGTTTCGCGATTGGGATTAAGATTTGGGTGTATAGACATGATAGTCACCCCAGATGACAGGTATGTCTTCTTGGAGATAAATCCGAATGGCCAGTGGTATTTTATCCAAACAGCCACAGGTATACCAATTGGGGAAGCTATTGTTGACCTTCTTTGCGAAGGATCTTAAGGAAGCCGTGGCAATGGCTTCCTTTCTTCTATTTTGATAGTATACCAAAGAATATGAATGAAAATTTAGCCCAAAAAATAATAGGCATGAAAGATGTCGAGCAGGAGTTAAGACTTAGATTTTGGAAACCAGGAAAAAAGCTGATAAATTTCATTCTTTATGCCATTGATGGAATTCATGGTTATAGAATTAAGTCAATCATAGAAAACTATGGGTACCCAAGCCACAAATTGATATAGGCGAAAAAGGCATGGAAGCTTTTTGGCTTTTGGTTCAGCATCAGGACTATGATGTCAAGCTACAGGAAAAATGTCTTAAACATTGTGATTTTAATTTAAAGAACAAATCTTATCTCACGGATAGAATAATGGTGAATCGAGAAGGTACGCAGATTTACGGGACACAATTTAATAAGCCAATTATAGACAAAAAAAATGTAGATAAAAG
>CAYIOX010000031.1:0-5663 GCA_964365245.1 uncultured Candidatus Saccharibacteria bacterium | reverse complement strand
AAGAAACTTTTCAAAACCTCGGCGAGTATGATGAAACCCGCCACTATCATTTCCGCCGAGAGCGCCTCCCACTCCTGCGCTAGACTGTTGGAGTAAAATCGCTAAAACCAATATGACTGAAAGAATAATCTGCGCGTATGGCAGAATTTGTGTTACTAAACTCATGTTTCAATTATTGCATATTAAAGACAGAAATGCAAACACAGCATCGTCTTAATTTTAAATATTTGATGTTATTTAGAGAAATTAATTTGATTCAAGATCATTCCAAACTAAAAGTTTCCATTCATTTTTTTTAAAGAGGTGAAAATTATATGAGCAGATGGTCATACTGGCGTTGTTCATTGTGTTTATATAACTTAAATTATTATATTCCGAAGCGGTGAGTTTCTCTCCCAAAAGCATGTAAGACACGATCATTTTTAGAAAAATCCCATGGGTTACCATTATGATTCTTTCTTCCGGTCTCTTTATAATGTAATCTAATAATTTTCTTGCTCTTTCTTTCAGATCGACGAAATTTTCCTCGTCCGCATATCGAAAATTGTCATCATGGAAACTCTTGTCGATATAGTCTACGATTTGTTTTACATTTTTCTCTCCCCCAGAGTGCCCGATTATCTCTGTTGGATTTCTTCTTTCCTTTAAAAGGTCGGAATATTCTACATTCATATTGAGTTCTTTCCCTATGATTTGCGCTGTTTCTTTAGTGCGTTCAAATGGACTTGCGATAATGACTTGTGGACATCCTTTTTGTTGCGGGAATCTTTTTGCTGTTGCTAACGCTTGAGCTCTACCTTTTTCACTTAAAGGTCCTTCTGGTCCTTGCCTTATATTTTTTGCGTTACTAAGAGTTTCTCCATGTCGGACAAAATATATCAATTTTGTTAGCATCTGTTGATTTTATCATAGAATTTTGTTTTTTGTCATGTTAAAATGCTCAAGTGGGTTATATTCATGTGAAAGTCATGGCAGGAGCAAGAAAGGAATTTTTTAGACGAAAATCCAAAGATCATTTTGAAGTTTCTGTCAAAGAAAAAGCCGAACGCAACATGGCAAACACTCGCGTCCTTGAACTCGTGGCGAGCCATTTTAAAATCCCTGTAAACAAAATCCGTATAGTAAACGGTCATCGTCACCCTAGTAAGCTTTTAGTGATAGAGGATTAAAAAACTTAAATATAAGTCATTTTAACCACCAATTTACGTTTCTGAAAAACTTTTATGAAAAATATTTTATATAAATTTAAAGAAAATCTTTTTGAAGTGTTTCGCGGGAAGAATATTTTTTGGCATTTTTTGGCTTGCGTCCTGACTTATATTTTAGTCGTTTCGAATTTTGATTGGAATTATTTTTCTTTTTTTAACGGCTCAACTACGCAAAAAGTCTTCTTTTCGGCTACCGTGCTCGGTGGCCTCATGCCCATAGTCTTGCCCATCACTTTCTACCTAGTAGGGAAGTCAAAGAAAAGCTTGGTGCTTTTTAACGTTGCTTTCGCCACCATCCAAGCTGGCGTCTTGGGTTGGTTTGTCTCTTCCTTATACAAAGCATTCACTGGCAGAATCGAACCACCCCTATTTTCTCCGAGCCTCATTGATATAAGCAGAGATTTTCAATTTGGATTTTTTAATCACGGAATCTTTTGGGGTTGGCCTTCATCGCACACTACTGTCGCTTTCGCTATCGCCGTCGTCATCTTTGTCTTGTATCCAAAGAATCTAACAGTTCGAATCATTGCCATCCTTTCTGCATTTTATGTAGGTATCGGCGTCTCAATGAGCATCCATTGGTTTTCAGACTTCGTCGCCGGCGCTATCATCGGGTCTGTCATCGGCTTCGTCGTCGGTAAAGCATTCCTAAATAAAACGAATGTTTTGGCAGTTGAATAACTGGGGTATAATAAACTTATGACCGAAATCGAGGAAATAAAAAAAGATATACAGGAAATCAAAGAGAGAAATCGAAGGGTTGAGATAGACAAAGCTTGGGAGGTGAGTGTCTCTCGCAAAATTCTCATTGCTGTTTTGACTTATCTTGTGATAGTTTTATTTTTCGTCTTCGCCGAGCTTCCAAAGCCATTTCTAAGCGCCATCGTCCCGACCCTTGGCTTTCTCCTCTCTACGCTTTCAATTTCTTTCTTCAAGAGGTTTTGGGTAGGGCATAGGAAATAAGGAGGGCAATCTTTGTGATATCCCTTTTTCTGTTATAGACATATATTAGTAATTTTTGCTGCAAAAAATCGCTGATTATGATAAGCTGCGATTGTGGTTAAAATTTTAGATGACATATTGGGTTATAGAGAAATGTGTGATGCTGAGAATGCTCAGACGATGCAACGAGGAATGAATTTTCGTATGAATCCCTCGTATTCAGTTTTTCTAATGTCTCAAAAATCTAATGCTCCCTATTCAGATAGGATCTATGATGATGGAGTAACAATTGAATATGAGGGACACGATTTATCAAAGAATTATACTGAAGATTCAAAAACTCAAGATCAGCCAGAAAAATTACCTAGTGGTAAAATAACCCAAAATGGACTTTTCATAAAGGCTGTTAATGAATATAAGAAAAATGGATTAAAACCTGAAATAGTAAAAGTTTATGAAAAAATACAAGAAGGTGTTTGGTCATTAAAGGGTTTTTTTGATCTCTTGGATTATAAAATTGTAAATGATGGGAAGAGAAATGTTTTTAGATACATATTAAAATTATCCCAAAAAGAAGAAAATTTTAATAGTGATGATTTGAAATTAACCCATACCAGATTAATACCATCTCAAATTAAAAAAGATGTTTGGAAAAGAGATCATGGACAATGTGTATTGTGTGGTGAATCAAAAAATTTACATTTCGATCACGAGCTACCTTTTTCAAAAGGTGGAACGAGTCTATTGGTAAATAATGTTAGACTACTTTGTGCAAAATGTAATTTAAGAAAATCTGATAAAATAGAATAATATTAATTTATATCTTCAAAGCTGTAACCTTGTTCGGCTAGTGCAAGTTTATACTCTATGTTTATAGCTTCATTTATAAGCCATTGTTGTTTTTTTGTGAACATCGCAACTATTTCATCTTGTCTTCTTATCATATTTTTCATTGTTACGGTTTTATTTTGTATAACAAAACTTCTTGCTGAATTTTCGTCTTTTGAAAGATATCCTTTAATTTTCAAAGTGTTCAAATGCTCATGAATTGTTGAGACAGCTCTCAACTTTAATTTTTTTCTTATTTCTTCAATAGTAGGGGATATGCCATTTTCAGATATATAATCTTTCACAAAATCTAACACCTGTTTTTGTTTTTTTGTAAGTGGTTTTGTGTTTGCCATATAAAATATACTTTGTTATACTTACATTATACCCGAACAAAAACCGAAAGTGAAAGCAAGTTATCCACATAGCCATAAAATTAAGTTTTTTATAAAAAATGATATCTAAAAAAAGAGTTTTAAAAACAATCGCAAAAAATTATCTGATTGATTCAGATGAATTTCTTATTTCTATTAAATTTCGCAAGAACAGTTCTTGCGAAAAGTAATAAATAACACTCCCGCGATTCGAGTTTCAAAGATTACACATATCTTAATCCATTTTAATTTGTTAAAGTAGCCAATGAAGACAACTTAAATTATGTTAAATTTTTTAATGAAAAAATACACACGATGGGACTACAAGAAGCACAAAGAGTCCGCTCGGGCTTTGGCTCATGCTCGCGTGGCGCACTTTAATTCTTTTTATAATTTTCCTGTCAGGCGGATAAGCATTCGCAACACAAAGACTCGTTGGGGAAGCTGTTCCAAAAGGGGGAATCTTAATTTTAATTACAAAATCTTATTTCTTTCTTCACGTATGACAGACTATATAATAGTGCATGAGCTGTGCCACTTGAAGGAGTTCAATCATTCGCAGAATTTCTGGGACTTAGTCGCAAAGATTGTCCCAGAGCACAAAGCCATCCGAAGCGAGCTCCGAAAGCAGGAAGTCCTAAAACCCGTCTTCTCTAATTAACATCCCAACGTTCTCAAGAATGTGAGAATGTCGTATAATAGATTTATGAAGAAAAGTGGTCCAAAAACTAGCAAGCAACTCGAGAGACATTTCAAAGGGGTGGCGAACCATCGTCGCATTGCTATACTGATGCTTGTTTTTAAAAATGAGGGGATCACATTGGAACAAATCGCAGAAAGTTTGGATTGCAATTTAAAAACAATTTCTGAACACACACGACGCTTAGCGCACGCGGGTTTATTGAATAAATCATACAAAGGACGAAAGGTAGAACATTCTGTATCGCCTTATGGGAAAATCTTTTGCCTCTTTATCAACCAATTTTAACATTCCGACATTCTCAAGAATGTGAGAATGTCATAAAAAATATCTATGAAAAACAAAAGAATTTTTAATGGAGGTTTTGTGGGACTTTTGGCGCTTTTGATTGTCGTGGCTATTATTGCTTTTTTAATTGTTCGAACAGATTTATTCACTGGAGAAAAGGGTGGCAAAAATATAATAGAACAGGGGACGAGCGCCATTGATCAAGCTAAAGATGTGAAGGCTTTGATAGAAGATAATAGTAGGAAAGCAATTGAAGAATAATGAAAAAGAATAATGATTTATTATATCTACATCCTTAAGTGTGCTGATAAAACTTTATATACCGGAATCACTACAGATTTGAAGCGAAGAATTTTTGAGCACAATAGTTCTAAATTGGGTGCGAGATATACCTCTTTCAGACGGCCTGTCAAAATGGTTTATTCTAAAAAATTTAAAAATAGATCTACAGCTTCAAAAGAAGAAGTCAGAATTAAGAAATTAAAAAGAGGAGACAAGTTGGATTTGATTAAATATAAAAAGTGATATAATAAAAGTATTAATAATTTAACCAATTTAATTATATGACAGAACTAAAAGCTTTGTGTATGAAGGATCGAGATGAGAATAATAAGCCTACGATGCAAGTGATGACAAATGTAAAAATTGAAGAGAAGAATGGCAGATATTCCGCAAAAGGTCAGTGCGCAAAATGCGGAGGCAATCAATTTAAGTTTATGTCCAAGGCGGATGCCGAAGCGATGAAATAATTATCAGCTTAAGAAAAATTCGTTGCATAAATCATCAAAATTCTTGGTGTGGGTGCTTATAATATACGCTGTATTGATTATTTTTTTCGCTCTAGATCCAGTTTCTCGCGGGAAATACTTAGTGGATAATTTATCAATTTGGGCGTTGTTGTTTTTGTATTGGATTCATGTGAGTTTGAGTTCGCATTAAGAAATATTATTAATTAATTTAATAGAAAGAGTGTCGCGCTTTAATAGACGCTTGCGCGACATGATTTCGTAAAATCATATGGCCAAAGGAGATGGACACAGAAAAGAGAAAAAGAAACCAAAGAAGAATAAGTAGTAAAACACTGCATAAAAAAAGCCCCAGAATTGGGGCTTTTTTTATGCTTGACTTGTATTTTATCTTCATATATACTTCTCCTTACGTCTTTCCTTTAGTTGGAATGACGTTTTAATTTCCCCGCCACGGCGGGGCAAGCCCAATCTTTGACAATTGAATGAATTATTGAGAACAGGTGCAAGTCTGTTCTGTTTTTTTGTCCCGACCTTGTGTCGGGATCCCGACTAGGGTCGGGAAGTTGTATAAATA
>CAYIOX010000030.1:0-6088 GCA_964365245.1 uncultured Candidatus Saccharibacteria bacterium | reverse complement strand
AAGCTTTCTGGGTGCATGAATATGAAGCTTGGCAAGATAAATTCAGAAATGAAGCTATTGCTCCTATTCAAAACAAAGTCGGACAGTTTCTTTCCACTTCTATCATTCGAAATGTCGTTGGGCAATCTAAAAGCACGATAAATATTTTTGACATGATGAACGAAGGAAAGATTTTCTTGGTTAATGTTTCCAAAGGGCGTATTGGTGAAGACAATTCTGGTTTGCTCGGGGGCATGATCATTACCAAAATTCAATTAGCAGCGATGGAGCGTGTGCGTATTCCTGAAGAATCTCGCAAAGATTTTTATCTGTATGTTGACGAATTTCAGAACTTTGTGACGGATGCTTTTGCGGGTATCTTGTCTGAGGCTAGAAAATATAGACTGAATCTTACTGTGGCGCATCAATACACTGCCCAGCTCGTCGTAGATAAAAGTTCTGCCGTGCGTGATGCCGTTTTTGGCAACGTCGGCACTATGATAGTTTTCAGAGTTGGTTCTGACGACGCGGAATTTTTGGAATCAGAATTTGATCCTGAGTTTACTCCGCAGGACTTGGTAAACTTGCCTAACTATAAAATTTATTTGAAGTTGATGATAGACGGTGTGACATCTCGTCCTTTTTCCGCTAAAACCTTGCCACCAATGGTGAAATCTGGCAATAGGGAAATCGAAGAAGCGGTGATCAATTCTTCGCGCGCTCTTTATTGTAAACCAAAAGAAGTTGTCGAGAGAGAAATCAATGATTGGAGCGGTATGTCCCTTGGCGATGATAATGAAAAAGGGAGTGGCAATTTAGAAAAATTTCCGATAATTTGTTCGCTTTGTAAAAAAGAAACGACAGTGCCTTTCAAACCGGATCCAGGCAGAGTAGTTTATTGTAAAGATTGCATAGCAAAAATAAAATCTGGTGAAGTAAAAGTGGAAAAAAATTCTGAAAATCAAATCAGGCATGATGAAGTCACTTTTTTTAAACCTTTAGCCGATCTAGGCATAGAATTTCCTGCCAAAAACGGTAATGGTATGCAAATTATTGAAGGACAAGAAAGATATCCTGAAAGAGAAGAACACCATATTGATAAACATCCCCATTCTTTTCCTGTAAACAAACAAACTTCTCTGTCGAGCAAGCCGGGAGTATTTGGGGCTATAAAAAAAGTTTTTAGCAAAACTCCGGCCAAGGTTACAATTCCTGCCAAAACTGAGAAAAATAATACTGCTCTTAGAGAGATTTTAAATAAAATAAAAGAACCCCAATCTCAGCCTCAGGTTGAAACGAATAAAATACCTATTCCGGTTCCAATTTCACTTGATATTCTAAAAAGTAAAATTAAAGAATCCACACGTTCTAGTCCAAAAGATCGCGCCGCCAGTTCGGAAGACATGAATAAATTGAAAGACTTGATTTCTGAAAAAATTGAAAAAGCCAAAGTTGAAAAGAAAATAGAGAAAGAAAAAATTATCACTTCTGATCAAGTTGTCTCTCCTCTAAAAGCGCGCATGTCGGACAGGCAGGAAGAGGAAGATGTGGCATCAATCCCCATTCCTAAAAAACCAAAAGAAGTTCCAGAAGATATTCTCCGAAAAATTTTAGAATAAAACTAAATAATACTCAAAAATAGCAGAGTTTGAGTATGGATAAAAAATATGGAATATAAATCACAAAATATAATATGCCAAAACTGCAAGAAAGACTTCATAATAGAATCGGAAGATTTTAATTTTTATGAAAAAATCAAAGTTCCGCCACCAACTTTTTGTCATTTGTGCAGAGTGCAAAGAAGAATGGTTTTTAGAAACGAACGAAAACTTTTTAAGGTAAAGGATTCATTCACTGGTCAAGATATTTTTTCCACATATCCAGAAGAAAGTGGTAGAAAAATTATTTCTCGAGAGACATGGTTTGGAGATAGTTGGGACGCCATGGAATATGGTTACGACTATGATTTTTCTCGATCATTTTTTGAGCAGTTTCAAGACCTCATAATGAAAGTGCCAATATATAATTTTAATGTCATTAGAATGATTAATAGCCCTTATTCTTTTAATGCTACGGCACTAAAAAATTGTTATCTTATTTGTAATTCAAGCTATTCTGAAAATTGTATATATGGAAATGCTGTTGATAGTTGTAAAGATTGTGTTGACAATTCTCATATAAAACACTCTGAACGTTGTTATGAATGTTTTTGGTTAGATAATTGCTATCAATGTTATTTTACTATCAGATCTATGGAATCTCGCAATCTTTATTTTTGTAGGGGTTGTGTAGATTGTAATAATTGTTTTGGTTGTGTAAATTTACGTAATACCTCGTATCAGATATTTAATAAAAAATATTCAAAAGAGAAATATTTTGAAGAACTAGAAAAGATGAATCTTAATACTGCTTCAGGCGTTGAGATTTCTAGGGTAAAGGCTCGAGCATTTTGGAATACTCAGATAAATAAATATCATCAGGGTTTAAAAAATCTAAATTGCACAGGAATGTATGTAACTAATTCCAAAAATGTAAATGATAGTTATTTAATACGAGAAAGTGAAAATATGCGCTATTGTCAGTATATGCAAATACCAGGAAATAAGGACAACTATGATGTGTCAAACTGGGGAAATAATACCGAACTTTGTTATGAAACTATTGAATGCGGTGACGATTCCTATAACAATAAATTTTCTTGGAATTGCTGGCCCGCATGTAGAAATCTAGAATATTCCTCGCATCTTTTTAGCTCATCAGATTGTTTTGGGTGTTCTGGGTTAAAGAAGAAACAATATTGTATTTTAAATAAGCAATATTCCAAAGAAGAATATTTTGTAATGATAGAAAAAATTAAAAAACATATGATTGAAATGCCATATGTGAACTCACGAGGCATTGAATATAGATATGGGGAATTTTTTCCAACAGAGTTTGCTCCTTTTGGATATAATAATTCTTTAGCTATTCAGCATTTTACTATAACCAAAGAAGAGGCTGTAAAAAATGGCTATGGGTGGATAGAAATTCCTCGTGGTGAATATAAAATAACTAAAAAAGCTTCTGATATTCCAGATTCTATTCAAGGTGTTGGAGATGAAATTTTAAAAGAAGTTATTGAATGCGAAAACTGTCAAAAAGCCTATCGCATATTGGAAAATGAGTTAATATTTTTGAGAAAAGAAAATCTTCCAGTTCCACGAATTTGTAGCGAATGTAGACATGAGCGAAGGATCAGTGATCGACTAAAACTTTTTTTATACGAAAGATCATGTATGTGTTCTGGCGCCACAGATGTTACTGGAGTATATAAAAACACAATAAAACATTTTCATGGGGATGAATCTTGTAACGAAGAGTTTAAAACTGGATATTCGCCTGACAGTCCCGAGATAGTTTACTGCGAAAAATGCTATCAACAGGAAGTATATTAGATAGTGACAAATCTAGCGATAGCAAAGTTTGTCACTGGTAGATAAAATAAAGTTATGGAATACAAAAGTGAAAACAGAATATGTCAGAATTGTCGTGGTGAATTTACGATTGAGCCGGAAGATTTTAATTTTTATGAAAAAATCAAAGTTCCTCCACCGACTTTTTGTCCAGAATGTAGAACTGTCCGGCGACTGTGCTGGCGTAATGAGATGTCTCTATTTAAAAGAAAGTGTGATGCCCCTGGTCACGATGAAATGCTCATCTCTTTTTTACATCCCGATGAAAAACTGATTGTGTATGATTCCAATGTCTGGTGGAGTGATAATTGGGATCCAATGACTTATGGTAGGGAATACGACTTCTCAAAATCTTTTTTTGAGCAATGGAAAGACTTGAGAGATAGCATTCCGCTCCAGGCCCTTTCGAATATCCATGCCACAAACAGTGACTATTGTAATGTTGCAGAAGAAAGTAAGGATAGTTATATGTGTTCTGCGTGTTGGAAAATTGAAAAAACCTTTTATTCTAATAGAATTGATTTTGTAAAAGACTCTTCAGATTTATATGTAGTTCATCGTTCTGAACTTTGCTATGAAGACATAATTTGTGCAGACTGCTATCACTTATTGTATTCTTTCAATTGCAAAAGTTGTGTCGATTCGTATTTTTTATATGATTGCGTGGGTTGTACAGATTGTTTTGGTTGTAGTAATTTGCGTAGTAAATCATACTGTATGTGGAATGAACAACTTTCCAGGGGAGAATATCTTAGTCGATTAGCAGAATATAATTTGAAAGATTATAAAGTTATTTTAGAGCTTAAGAATAAATTTAAAGAGTTGTGTTTAAAATCATTACATCGTTTCGCCGTTAAAATAAAAACAGTAAATTCAACAGGAGATAATTTGGAGGGTGTAAAGAATTGCAAAAACTGTTTCGACGCAACAGGGAAGATAGAAGATGCCAAAAATTCTCATTGGCTAGCGGTAAATGTAAAGGACGCTTATGATTCTGGACCAGGGATAGGTAAAGCAGAACTGGTATATGAGACTTTCGATACTGGAGTGGGGAATTATCGTAATCTTTTCACAAGCGTGGTTTACAGTTCAAATGATGTTGAGTATTCCTTTAATTGTCACGGATGTTCAAACTTATTTGGTTGTATTGGCGTGCGAAATAAAAAATATTGTATTTTAAATAGAGAATACACAAAAGACGAATACGAAAAATTGATTCCAAAAATCAAAGAGCAGATGATGGAGATGCCATATATAGACAAGAGAGGTATTATCTACAAATACGGAGAATTTTTCCCTGCAGAATTTTCTACATTTTGTTATAACGAGACTCAAGCTCAAGATTACTTTCCGATTTCAAAAGAATACGCAAAAGAAATGGGTTATAGATGGCGTGACAGGAAGGGTTCTGAATATAAGACAACGATCAAATCAGAGAATCTTTCAAGTGATCTAGATGAGGTTGATGATTCTATCACAAAAGAGATTATTGAATGTGAGAACAAAGGAAAATTTAGCAACTATTGCAGGGAAGCATATAGGATAACTATAGATGAATTAAACTTATACAGGAAGCTCGGAGTGCCACTGCCTAGATTATGCTTCTTTTGTCGCCATGAAAATAGATTAAAAATGCGAAATCCAATGAAATTATGGCACAGGTCTTGTATGTGTGAAAAAGAAAATCATTCTCATGGAGAAAATAAATGTGAAGTGGAATTCGAAACGAGTTATGCTCCAAACAGATCGGAAATTATTTATTGCGAAAAATGTTACCAGCAAGAAGTATACTAATACATATTTACGCTATAGCGTAAATATGTATTAGTATAAAATTATGCGGTCGTCTTGTTTTATAGCACAATGGCACATTTACGCCATGGCGTAAATGTGCCATTTAGATTCCTTTTGCTGTTCTATATGTCGCTATCATAGCGGCAGTTTCTCCGCGTAATGTGAGATGGCCGAGAGAGACTACTGTGTAACCATTTTCCGTTGCTTCTTTTATTTCTTTTTCAGTGAATCCGCCTTCTGGGCCGATAAAGATACTTATATTTTCAGCATCTTTATTGGTCGAAGGAGTATATACAATTCCTGTTGGATGGAAAATTATTTTTTCTTGGCTGTTTGTTCCGTCTACGAGCGCTTCTTTGAAGCTTGTAATGGGAGACAAGATAGGTATGACACTTCTACCAGATTGTTCGCTTGCCTCAATCATTATTTTTTCCAAACGAGCGAAGTTCAGTCCGGTTTTTATTGTTCGTTCGGTGATTATAGGAATTATTCTATAAACTCCAATTTCTACAGTTTTTTGCACAGCTAATTCAAAATTTTCTTTTTTTAAAATCGCCAGATATAGATTTACTTTCCTCGTCACGCTGAAGCCTTCAACACAAATCGGCTTGTCTATTTTTTCTATATTACCAGTTATTTTATTTTTTGATATTAAGTCTATTGTCATTTCCACGTCCATGCCTCTACCGTCAGAAAGAATCAATTTTTCTCCCTTTTTTAATCTCAAAACATCCTTTATTTGCTTGATATTTTCAGGATTTGTGATTTCTACCTCTTTTTTTGATAAATCAAAATTTCCAATAAATCTATGTATTTTCATGTTTTTGCGAGTTACGAAATACAAGCTTTTTCTTAGATCGGAA
>CAYIOX010000029.1:0-6108 GCA_964365245.1 uncultured Candidatus Saccharibacteria bacterium | reverse complement strand
GTCTCCGCGTGCTCGCGGAGCGCTGCCTCTCGGCCCGTCGGCCTGCGAGACACCCAAAAACAACAAGCCCGCTATTTGTTTATTAAAAGGCATTGATCCATCCAAAGACCAAAGTTATTTTCTTTGGACATTGAGACAGGAACAATTAAAAAGAATTTTGTTTCCAGTTGGACAGATGAAAAAAACAGAAGTTCGTAAATTGGCAAAAAAATTCAATCTGCCGGTTGCCAAAAAGAAAGACAGTCAAGGGATATGTTTCTTGGGTGATGTGGATTTAAAAGAATTTTTGAAACATTATATTAAAGAAAAAAGAGGCAAGGTTGTTAATGAAAAAGGGGAAACAATAGGATATCATCATGGCGCGGTCTTTTACACATTGGGAGAGCGACATGGCTTTACTGTTACTAAAAAAAGTTCAAATGACGGACCGTATTACATAGTCGTAAAAGATGTGAAGAAAAATATTTTGATTGTATCCCAAGACAGGAATTTGAAGAATTTTCCCGCCTTCGCCCTCGGAGTCATAGGACAGGGGACCCACGGCTCCTTAAATTCTTCAAATTCCTGTCTTGAACTTAGAGGTGTAAATTGGATTTCTGAAGTTCCAAAATCAAACAAAACTTACACCGCTCAGATTCGTTATCATGGAGAATTTTTGCCGTGCAAAGTTAGATGTCAAAGAGTCCCTTTGACAAGTGTGTCAAAGGGACTCTTTGACATCTCTACAACTGCTGAAATAGTTTTTCAAAAACCTGTATTAGTTGCCTCGGGTCAGTCTTGCGTTATATATGATAAAGATATTTGTCTAGGTGGCGGAGTTGTTGCGTAGTCCCAAAGTAAAATTTTGCCAAAAATTTTACTTTGGGATATGATATATTTATGATTCAATTTTTTACGCAAAATAGCGAGATTATTATAAGGTTAGCAGTGGCAGTGGGACTTGGAATATTGATAGGCATAGAGAGAATTTTAGTGCACAAGGAAGCTGGAATGAAAACGCATGCCCTTGTTTCGCTGGGCGCAGCTGTGTTTGTGATTGTCTCTGAAATGATAGCTATAAAATATGGCAATATTGCGGGCTTTGATCCTACGAGAGTCGCTTCACAGGTGATTGTCGGTATTGGATTTTTGGGCGCTGGTTCTATCATCCTTCAAGGCAATAGACTTTTGGGTCTTACGACGGCCGGCGGACTTTGGGTTACAGCTGGCGTTGGCATAGCTGCCGGATTTGGGTTTTATAGTTTGGCGATTATTACTACAATTTTAGTGCTTCTCGTCTTTGTTGTGGTGAATAAATTTGAAGAACCAATCAAAAGAATTTCTGGCGATACAGATAAAACGCAAGCGTAATTCTGCGATATATTATATGCAATCTGATGAAATTAGATTAAGATTTTTAAAGTTTTTTAAAACAAGAGGACACAAAATAATTCCTTCATCTTCTCTTGTGCCGGAAAGTGATCTGTCTGTGCTCTTTACCACCGCCGGAATGCAACAATTTAAACCGTATTATACTCATCCGCAAGATGCTGACAGAGATTTTGGCAACAGAAATATTGTTACTGCGCAGAAATGTATTCGCACTGGCGACATAGATGAAGTTGGTGATGCGACACACCTGACATTTTTTGAAATGTTGGGCAATTTTTCTTTTGGCGGATATGGACGACGCGAGGCTATTACTTATGCTTACGATTTTATTGTAAAAGAATTGGGGTTAAAAATTTCGTATGTAACTTTTTATAAAGGAGAGGGTATGGTGCCGAGAGACGAAGAGTCAAAGAGTGTTTGGATGTCCCTTGGAGTCCGAGACATTCGTGAAGATGGCAATGATGTTTTCTGGGGACCGACAGGAGACTCTGGCCCTTGCGGTCCGACAACTGAAATTTATTGCAAAAACGCCGACGGGCAAGATGTGGAGATCTGGAATATAGTTTTTAATGAATATTTCTGCGATGGTTCCAGAGAAAAATTGAATGAAGGCGAAGCTAAATTAAAAAAGCTGGATGTGATGGGCATAGATACTGGTATGGGTCTTGAAAGACTTGTGGCTATAGTGCAAAACAAAAAGAGTGTTTATGAGACGGATTTGTTTGAAGACGCTATGAGCTTTATAAAAGAAGAAAGTGTCAGCTATGACCAGCGCAGTGCCAGAATTATAGCTGATCATTTTCGCGCTTCATTATTGATAATTATTGATGGAGTTACGCCTTCTAATACTGCTCGTGGATATATTTTGCGTCGTCTTCTTCGGAGGGTTTTTACGAAGGTTTCTGTTTCGGAATTACCAGATGGTTTTTGGGTTGAACTCATTCCAATAATATCTGAAATTTACAGCAAGACTTATCCTGAAATAAAAAACAAATTTGACTATATTGTTTCAGTTGCAAAAGAAGAAGAAAAATTGTTTGAAAAACCTATCAATGGAGCTGAGATTTACCGATTAGATCTTGAAGAGGCCAAACTGGGTGTTGTAAAAAAAATTACAGATATGCATATACCAATCTTGAAAGATAAAAATACAGCTTCAGGGGAATATATTTATAAATTATTTGAAACCTTCGGGAATCCGATTGAATTAATGATAGATGTTGCAAAAAAATCAGGATTCAATGTAGACGAAGAAATAATCAAAAAAGCTCTTAAAGAACATCAAGAACTTTCTCGTTCTGCATCTGCTGGTATGTTCAAAGGCGGACTTGCAAATCATAATGAAAAGACAGTAAGACTTCATACTGCGCACCATTTGCTTTTAGCGGCCCTGAAAGATGTTGTCGGTCCTAGTGTAAAACAAAGGGGAAGTAATATTACTGAAGAGCGTCTGCGTCTGGATTTTCTTTGTGACCATAAACTGACAGATGAAGAAAAGAAAAAAGTGGAAGATTGGGTTAATGATAAAATAAGAGAAGGTTTAGATGTTACGAAAAGAGAATTACCACGACATCTGGCCGAAACAATAGGCGCCGAAATGGAATTTGGCGCAAAATATCCTGAAACAGTGTCTATCTATTTCATTGGACCTGTAGATTCTAAATACGATGCTATTAGTAAGGAATTTTGTGGTGGTCCGCATGTGAAGAACACGAGAGAGCTAGGAAAATTTAAAATCCAAAAAGAAGAAGCGGTGGCGCAGGGAATTAGACGCATAAAAGGTATACTTGTATAGTCTTTTTTATGATATAATTATCCCTAATATGGGAATTTTGGGAGGTAACAAAGATAAAGGCAAGTTGGTGTTGGTTTTTGATATTGGATCTTCTTCAGTGGGAGGAGCGCTTTTTTTGGCGCAAAAATCCGGGGTTCCTAAAATAGTTTTTTCTGTTCGCGAACCGATAATTTTAGAAAAAGATGTCAATATTGAACGATTCTTCCTTTTAACCACTAAAGCTTTGGCGATTGTTGCAGATCGAATTCATAAGTCGGGTGTTGGCGCTCCAAAAGAAATTTTCTGCGTTCTTTCTCCGCTTTGGTGCGTATCGCAAACTAGAATCATAAAGTTTGAAAAAAATACACCCTTTGTTTTTTCTCTGAAACTAGCCGATGGTTTAATCCAAAAAGAGAAAGATTTATTCAAAGAAGAGCATTTGACAAAATATCTGTATTCTGGCGCTGGATCTCGATTGATTGAAGTGAAAAACATCAAGACGATGATCAATGGTTATGAGACATCGAACCCGCTTAATCAAAAAGGGGTCAATCTCGAAATGACCATTTTTCTTTCAATGAGTGGCGAGAAAATTTTAGGGGGAATTGAAGAGACAATTAGAAAAAATTTTTCTTTTAAAGAAATAAAATTTTCTTCTTTTCCACTTTCTTCTTTTGCCGTGGTGCGCGATATATACGCGCATGAAGAAGATTTTCTTTTAATCAACATTGATGGAGAAATCACAGACATTTCCATGATAAAGAAAAATATATTGCATGAATCGATTTCTTTTCCACTGGGTGTTAATTTTTTAACGCGTGAAGTGGCGTCTTTATCCGATTTTTCTATTGGTGAGGCTAAATCCTTTGTTTCTCTTTTGAAAGATGAACATGCGTCAAAGTCTGTGGTAAAAAAATTTGATCCGGTTATCGATAAATTAAAAATGGAATGGCTTCGCAAGTTTCAAGAATCTTTGTCTAATCTTTGTAATGATATTTCTATTCCCGCTACCATTTATTTGCTCATAGACAGAGAAATGGCCGACTTTTTTTCAGAAGTTATTAAAAATGAACAATTTAATCAATACACTTTGACGAACTCGAAATTTAAAATTATTTTTCTGGGGGCGGAAGTTTTTCATGGAATGGCGTTTTTTGAGGAGAATGTGGTTCGTGACTCATTTCTTATTATTAATTCGATTTATATTAATAGATTTTTAATTTAATTCTATCGCGCAAGAGCGAGTATAATATTATGTCAAAAAATTTATTGCAAGATATGATAAAAATAAAACGTGTCAATCGTGAGGCGCAAATGCCTTTCCGAGACGCTAGTCTTAATCCGACCCGAGAAACTCGTCCGTCGCTCGAAGAAATTCTACCCATGCAAGCAAAAAAACAGCATGGAAACAGGCCTCGATACACCCTTTGGTTTGTGGCAATCGTTTCTTTTCTTTTTCTTCTCTATAGCGTTTCTTTTTTATTTTTAGAAGCGGTGGTCACGGTAAATCCAAAAATGAAAGAGGTTGTTTTAAATCAAAATTTTTCTGCCAGTCTCGGTGGAGATGCTGATGTATTACCCTTTGATTTAATGGTTATTTCCGGAGAAGAAAATAAAACAATATCGACCACTCTCGAGAAAGATGTTTTAGAAAAAGCGCAAGGCGTTGTTTTGATTTATAATGCTTTTAGTTCCGCTTCCCAATTGCTTTCTGTGGATACACGACTTCTAGGTTCTAACGGTAAAATTTATAAAACCAAGAAGAGAATAACAGTGCCGGGAATGAAAGACGGTGTTCCCGGATCGGTGGAAGTGGGCATATATGGAGCAGAAGCCGGTGAAGCATATAATAGTGGCCCGCTTGATTTTACAATTTTCGGTTTTAAGGGAACACCTAAATATTCTAAATTTTACGCTAGATCTAAAGGAGAGATTGCTGGTGGATTCAAGGGAAAATCGTTCGTTATCTCTGAAGCTGAGAGGTTGACTGTCCTTAATGATTTGAAAACAATTCTCCAGACAAAACTTTTCCAAAAAGCGATGAATCAGATTCCAAATGGATTTATTTTATTTAAAGACGCTGTTTTTTTTAGCGAAGAAAAGGATGTTCCTGATAGTGCTCCTTCCAAGGATGGTATGTTTTCCATTAAACTAAAGGGCGTGTTGCATGGAATTTTATTTAATGAAAATAAGCTGACAAAAAAGATTGTAGAAGTTAGTAATATAAACAATCTTGATAGCGATGCGGTGTATCTGCTTAATATTCGAGATTTGGTTTTCTCAGACCTCTCCGACAAGGGTAGTGCTTCTTTTGAGAATGTGAAAAATATAGATTTTAATTTAAAAGGAGAAACCAAGATTGTCTGGAAGTTGGACGAGAGTAAGCTCATAGCTGATCTTTTGGGCAAATCTAAGAAAGATTTTAACCAAATATTATTACAATATCCTAATATTGATTCAGCTCAACTAGTTATTAGTCCTTTTTGGAGGATGTCTTTGCCGAACAAGATGAAAGACATAAAAATGATTGTGAATTATCCTAAGTAGAATGTGGGTTTATTATCTTGAAATGCAAATTAAATAATGTTATAGTTGTATTCTATACATGAGCGATCTAAAAGATGAAAAAATATTGACGGCGAGGGGAGTTGTCACCGAAGCATTACCCTCTACTTTATTTAGAGTCAAGATGTCTGTTCGTAATACTTCGCATGACGATGCAAGTGGGGAAAATAAAGAAGAAGAGAAGGAAATTTTGGCGTATCTTGGTGGTAAAATGCGTATGCATAGGATTAAAGTTTTGATAGGAGATTCAGTCGAAGTTGTGCTCGATCCATATGGAGGAAAAGGTAGAATAATTAAAAGGTTGTAGTGGGGTTGTATTATTTTTAATAATAGTGTATTATATTATTTATAGTTTGTTTTGGGTTTTTCAAAAGCAATAGTATTGAAAAATAAGGGTT
>CAYIOX010000028.1:0-7386 GCA_964365245.1 uncultured Candidatus Saccharibacteria bacterium | reverse complement strand
GTCCTAAGAAGAACTCCGCGCTGATTTATTTCTGCGGATTTTTTCTTATCAAAAATGTTATTATGAAGTATAATTGAAAGATGGGCGGAAAAAAGCTGGTAAAAATCTTGATATATCTGATTCTCTTTCTCCTTGTGGCGAATTTTCTTGCGAATAAATTTTATTGGTATCACTCAATTTGGTGTCTTGACATGTTTATGCATTTTTTGGGCGGGTTTTGGGTTGGGATCGCTTGTTTGCATGTTTCCAAATCCGCAGATGTTTCTTTTAAGTCTATTTTCAAGATATTATTTTTTGTTTTATTGATCGGTATTGGATGGGAGTTGTTTGAAATATTGGTCAATGATGTTATCGCGCAGAATCCTTTCAATTATTTAGACACTTTTTCTGACATACTCTTTGATCTAGCGGGTGGAACTTTGGCTATTTTGTATTTCTTTAAAAGAATTATGTTACAATAACTGGATGGGAAAGAATGCAAAATTAACATTTTATGGGGGAACAGGCTCTGTAACGGGAGCCAATTTTCTTTTAGAAGCGGATGGAAAGAAAATTTTGGTTGATTGCGGACTTACTCAAGGAGTAAAAGTGGCGGATGATATAAACTGGGATCCTTTTCTATATAATCCAAAAGAGATAGATATTCTTTTTATCACTCACGCGCATGTCGATCATCTGGGTCGTGTTCCGAAACTTATCCATGAAGGATTCCGTGGACAAATTTATTCTACAGAGCCCACTTTTGCTCTCGCTCTACCTATGCTTGAAGATACTGCGGGGATATTGTCAAAAAATACCGAGCTTCATTTAGATGAAATTTATTCTCCGGAAAATATAAAGACATCACTTTCTCTCTGGCGGGGATTTAAATATCACGAAACAATAAAAATCACCTCCAATCTAGAAGTGTCATTTCTAAATGCTGGACATATACTTGGTTCAGCCATGACGCAATTCATTTATAACGGCAAAAAAATTCTTTTTACAGGAGACTTGGGTAATTCTCCTTCCATGTTGCTTCCCGATACCGAAAGAGCTAGTGATATAGATTATCTGATAATGGAGAGTGTCTATGGAGACAGAAATCATGAATCGCGAGACGATCGCAGAAAATTTTTGGAACAAACCATTGAAGATAATTATAAAAGACGCGGAACGCTCATCATACCGACATTTTCCCTAGAACGTTCTCAAGAACTTCTTTTTGAACTCAATGATTTAATAGAAAATAAACGCATACCTATAATGCCGATCTTTCTTGATTCTCCGCTGGCTATTCGTTTGACTGAAGTTTTTAAACAGTTTAAAAATTATTTTAATGAAAACGCCCAAAAAGCGATGACTCATAATAAATACTTATTTAACTTTCCAGGACTTCATAGCACCTTAAAATCCGAAGAATCTAAAATGATTGGGAATGTGCCTAACCCTAAAATAGTTATTGCTGGGAGTGGAATGTCGACCGGTGGACGGGTGGTTCACCATGAGAGGCATTATTTGCCGGATCCTAACAATACGTTACTCCTTACGGGGTATCAGGCTGTGGGAAGTCCTGGTCGTCTGATTCAAGAAGGAATTAAAACAGTGCATATAACGGGTGAAGATGTGGTGATTAGATCACACATTGTTACAATATTGGGATATTCAGGACACAAAGATTCTGACGGTTTGCTTGCTTTTGTCGAAGACACGCAGGACACAGTCAAAAAAGTTTTTGTAGTTATGGGTGAGCCGAAGTCGTCAATGTTTCTAGTTCAAAAACTTAGAGATAATTTAGGAATTAACGCTTATGCTCCAGAGATGGGGACTAGCGCAACACTGGAGTGTTAATATATAATGAAAACATGAGTTCAATTTTAAATTCAACAAATAAACATGGTCATAATCAAATTAAGATTTGTGTTTCAGGAGCTGCTGAGACTGGACATTGCGGGTTGGACGCATTGGAAAAAGCAAAAGAGCTTGGGCGCGAAATTGCCAGACAGGGGTTGGTCTTGGTGACAGGCGCCACTACGGGGTTCCCGTTTTGGGTTGCAATGGGTGTGAAAGAAATTGGCGGGATTTCTATTGGAATATCTCCGGCAACATCGGAAAAAGAACACGTGGAAGTATATAAACTTCCGCTTGATTATATGGATTTGATTATGTATACCGGTTTTGGCTACGCTGGTCGCGATATATTGCTCACTCGTTCGTCTGACGCTGTTATTTGTGGTTGTGGACGCATCGGGACGATTCATGAATTCACTATTGCCTTTGAGGATAAAAAACCAATTGGCATTTTTGATGGACCATGGGAAACTGGAAAGGAGCTTAGGGAAATTTTAGAAAAAAGTCATCGTCCCAATGAGAAGATCGTCACAGGAAATGATCCGAAGAAACTATTGGAAGGTATCGTTGCCCTTGTTAAAAAAGACAAAATAGTTGAGTATAGAATTTGATTTTATTTCACAGCTTCTAAAACTTTTGCAAAAGTCGATGGATGATGCTCTGCTAGATCGGCAAGTATTTTTCTGTCCAGTAATATTTTTTTCTTGTTTAGACCATCAATCAATTTAGAATAGGTTGTGCCGAGTTCGCGAGCGCCAGCGTTTATTTTTATATTCCAAAGTTTTCTATTATGTGATTTTTTATCTTTTCTGTGCGCGAAAGAATAATTTCCCGCATGCAGAAGGGCATCTTTTGCTTGACGCTCCTTAGTGCTTCGTCCATGACGAAAACCCTTTGTTTGTTTCAATACGCTCCTTCTTCTTTTTAATGCATGAACTCCCTTTTTTACTCTGGTCATGGAATATGATTCACCTCACCCTTCGTCCTTCTCTTTAATAAGGAGAAGGGTTGGGAGAGAGGTCTAGCTAAATGGTAATAGATGCGACTTTGGTTTATTTTTAATAATGAAATTCTGTCCTCTCTTGCCAGCAAGTTGCTTGTTTCGTGACTGTTTTGCGTTGAAATGATTAAAACCAGGCTTTCGGGCAAGAATCTTGCCGTTTTTTGTAACCTTTAATCTCTTTGAATATGATTTATTTGTCTTCATTCCTTTACCCATGTTATTTTTTTTCTATTGTTGTTGTTAAACCTTTTGGACCTTTTTTGTAAGCATCCGATATCTTATAATCTTCGGTAATTAAATGCAACACCCTATCTAAACGTTCTCTCAAAAATTTTTCATCCATATACTTCGCGCGTCCAGCAAGGAAAAGTTCAACTTTGACTCTGTGTCCTTCTTTTATCCATTTCGAAGCGGTTTTTGCTTTTAATTCTAAATCATGATCTCCTGTTCCTATCTTTATCTGAATACTTTTTGTTTCTGTCTTGTTGGCGCCCGCTTTGGATTTTTTTAATTTCTTGCTCGCTTCATATTGGTATTTCCCAAAATCCATTATCTTGGCTAATGGGGGATTGGCATTCGGACCTATTTCAATCAAGTCCAAACCTCCGGCTTGAGCCATTTCTAGAGCATCTTTTATACTTAAAACGCCGAGATTTTTATTTTCACTGTCTAAAACCCGAAGTTCCGTCACCCGTATTTGATTGTTTATTCTTTCACGCAATTTATATTAAAGGGTCTACAAGGAGACTTCTCACCTTTGACTACTGAGAATATAGCCTATTTGAGGTTTAAAGTCAACAGATTCTGGTAATATTACAGTTGAGTAGATAAATATTGATATATGTTCTAAGAAAACGTTTCAGGCAATGTGGCTGATATAAAATTTAATCTAAAAATAAAACATAAATAATTTAGTTGCTAACCGTTAAATAAGTCTCTTGTTGGTAAAAGCGAAACCTGAACCTTGTTTTATATATTTTTCAAAATTTAAAGCTTTTTGTTTTTCTAAAAACGCACAATACCAGATCAGTTCAAAAGGAGCTTTTGTAGAGGAATATTTATTAGATTTATGATTATGGTCATATATTCTTTTTTTTAATTCTTCTGTAAACCCTTTATAGTAAGATCCATCTTTTTTACTTTTTAAAATATAAACATAATACATAAATAAATTATAGCATGTGGCCCTGCTTCACTAAAGTTTCGCAGGACTCACTTCTACAAAATAAAAAACCAGAAATCTCTGGTTTTTTATTTCTTCAAAGTGCTGTGCACTTCGAAGCTCTGCTCTGCAGAGCGTAGAAGTGGAGATGCGGGGAATTGAACCCCGGTGCAGAAGGTTTTTGTAAAGAAATCTACATACTTAGCGCGCTTTTTGTTTTTAAATTAAAAAATTCTTAAACGAGCCAAATATTTTTTAATCGATTCTCTTGGTTTTGCGCCGACATCGAGAAGGTCGTCGGAGCTATCCCGATAATATTATGCCTCTAAAACATTTACAAAGTAAATGTTCGAGCGAACAATTCTAAAAGAATTGTTTTAGCTCTACTTATATATCGGAAGTCTATAAGAAAGACATCAGTCCGAAGCTTACGCGAGGACTGAAGCGAAAGCAAAGTCCTTCATACCGAAGTATGGAGAAGCGAATGCTTTCACTTTGGAAGCTAATTTTGCAATTAAGCTGTTGGACGAAGTTTCGCGAGATTGCGTCCATTCTCGGTATGCATCAATAACAAAAGGCCTGCTGTCTATGCCTTGCATCCCCCTAAAACTTTTTGCAAAGCAAAAAGTTCGGGCGACCCGACTACTGTCGGGTTTAGCCATGAATCAATCATGACTTGTTTTTGTCTAAATACTCTTTTAAGATTTTCTTTTTTAATCTTCCAGACCATAAAGCATATAGACAAAATAAGTCATGATTGTGTTTTCAACGTTCTTTTATTTCTCGCCTAATTTCGCGATCAGTATCACGTTTTTTTAGAGTTTCGCGTTTATCAAATTTTTTCTTGCCTTTAACCAAAGCGATTTCCACTTTGATTTTTCTGCCTTTATTATACACTGAAATAGGCACGATTGTCAAACTCTTATTGTTTTCGCTTCCTGCAAGTTCGGCAATTTCTTTTTTAGTTAGCAAAAGTTTTCTATTGCGCAATGGATCATAATCTTTGGGTGTATTTTTTATTTGGTAGGGTGGGACATTTACATTGATCAAATATGCTTCGCCACCACGAATGATAACAAAAGCTCCCTCGAGTGACATCTGCCCGTTCCGCACTGATTTTACTTCCACACCAAAAAGTTCAATACCCGCTTCGTATTTTTCCAAGATTTCATAATTAAATCTCGCTTTTCTGTTTTCCGCATAATGAGACATGTCTTATCTTACCATAAATTTTAGTCTTTTCTTTCTTATTTTTTTATGTTACCATCTACCAATGGATTTTAATTTTCTAAACAAAAAAGGCTTGTCAAATAAGTCTAAAAAGAATTCAAAAGGAACCGGATTTGGGAGCAGTATTGCTGGAACGATACTCATTTTTGCGCTCATTACAGCGGTGTATTTGATGGTGTCTGATACTGGAAAAGTTATTCTAGAAATTCCGATTTCTGACTTGGCAAAAAGTGTTTCTGCTGGAGAAGTGAAAAAGATTTTAGTGGAAGGAGAGAAGCTCACCATCACTTATCAAAACGACGAAATAAAAACATCTAAAAAGGAGGTTGGATCAGCGTTATCGCAAACGCTTTTTAATTACGGTGTCAAGGGCGAGGCGCTCGCAAAAACCGAAATAGAAATAAAAAATGAAAGCGGATTCATGTTTTTGTTGTTAAACACCTTGCCATTTTTATTGCCGATACTTTTTATTTTGCTTTTCTTCTGGTATTTATCGCGACAAGTGAAAGGCGCTGGAATGCAAGCGCTCTCTTTTGGTCAATCCAAAGCTCGCATCACTGACCCAAATGATAAAAACAACAGAGTTACTTTTAAAGATGTGGCTGGATGCAAAGAAGCGAAAGAAGAATTGAAAGAGATTGTGGATTTTTTGAAAAGTCCTAAAAAGTTTTTAGACATTGGGGCGAGAATTCCCAAAGGAGTGATTTTGACTGGCGCTCCGGGCACAGGAAAGACTTTGCTTGCGAGAGCGGTGGCAGGGGAAGCTGGTGTGCCGTTTTTCCATTTGTCTGGAAGCGAGTTTGTGGAGATGTTTGTGGGTGTGGGCGCTTCTCGAGTGCGGGATCTCTTTAAGATGGCGAAAAAATCCGCGCCGGCGATAATATTTGTCGATGAGATAGACGCTATCGGACGAACGCGCGGGGGTGGATTTGGTGGGGGGAATGACGAGCGTGAGCAGACATTAAATCAGATATTGGTTGAAATGGACGGTTTTGAACCCAATGATAAAGTTATTGTGATGGCGGCGACGAACCGACCGGATGTTCTCGATCCGGCGCTTGTTCGTCCCGGTCGTTTTGACAGGAAAGTGCTTTTGGATTTGCCTGATCGCGCCGATCGGGAAGAAATATTAAAGATTCATGCGGTAAAAAAACCTCTTGCTGAAGATATTAATTTAAAATTAATTGCCGAACGCACTCCCGGATTCTCTGGCGCTGATCTGTATTCATTAATGAATGAAGGCGCGATACTGGCCGCTCGGGAGAATCGCAGAAAAGTTTTTCAATTTGATTTGATTCGCGCTATTGAAAAAGTCATGCTCGGTCCGGAGCGCAAGAGCCATTTGCTTTCCAAAAAGGAAAAAGAAATCACAGCCTATCATGAAGCTGGACATGCCCTCGTGGCTTCGGTCTTGCCTTATGCGGATCCGGTGCACAAAGTTTCCATTATCGCTCGGGGTAATGCAGGCGGATATACTTTGAAATTGCCTTTGGAAGAAAGACGGCTCCAATCTAAAAAAGAATTTATTGATGATATTGCCATGTCTCTCGGAGGGTATGTGGCTGAACAGATGATCTTTGGAGATATCACCACTGGTCCGTCTTCTGACTTGCAGATGGCGACAAATTTGGCTCGAGCTATGGTTACACGCTTCGGGATGTCCGATGTTATTGGACCTATTGCGCTTGTGGGAGCGGGAGGCAGACCTCAATACAACGAAATTACAGAAAGAGAATATTCTGAATCAGTTTCCTCGAAGATTGATGCCGAAGTTTCAAGAATAATAAATGATGGAATAAAATCAGCTGAAAAAGTGTTGGTTGAACACAAAAAAGCATTTGACGCTATTGCTCGCAAACTTATAGAAGTGGAGACCTTGGAGCAAGAAGAATATGAAAAGATATTGACTGCGCACGGGATAGTCCTAAAGAAAAAAGACATAATAGTAACTTCTACGATTGTTTAGTTTCTTATCTTTGCCAAAAGTTTCTTAATTTTGTAGTATTAACATACTAGTTTTAAGCCAACAAAATTTCCGTCCTTAGCTCAGTTGGTTAGAGCACAGAGCTTATACCTCTGGGGTCCTTGGTTCGAATCCAAGAGGACGGACTAGATGAAACTTCCCCGAAAAAATTGGTCGCGCGCTGGCGCGCAATAGTGG
>CAYIOX010000027.1:0-7416 GCA_964365245.1 uncultured Candidatus Saccharibacteria bacterium | reverse complement strand
AACCCCTTTGGGGTCGGGCGACCAAATAATTTTTCAAAATTATTTGGTGTAGCCTTTTTAAGTAAAGTCGCCGAAACAGCGCTATCCACGCCCCCAGAAAGCCCCACAAATACAGTCTTTTTTTTCATTTCAAATACTTTAGCACATTTTGCCTATGGAGAGCGAAAGATTTTGCATAATGAATATTGCCATTTTTGTCGTGAAGGTAATAAAGGTAGGGTGAATTTTGTGGATATATGGCGGCTTTTATTGTGGCCAAACCCGGATTGCTAATAGGATTCTTGGGTAAACCTTTTGTTTTATATGTTTCTGGCGCGACATCCACCTGAAGGGGCATACCCAAAGCAATTCTTTTCCACAAAATACCAGAAATAATTCCTCTATCCATTTCCCCTCTGGCTTCTCCTTCAATGAGAGAGGCCATAATAATAATATTTTTCTCGGTTTTGCCTGATAGTAAAATATCGGGACGAATAGAGGAAATTTTTTTCTCAAAATTCGCGCGCATAGACTTTATCACTTCTTGTTCTGTGTCAGTGGCAAGAAAAAAATAAGTGTCCGGAAAAAGATAGCCCTCCAATGTTTCCACTCCTGATAAAAATTTGTTTTTATCGAAATTTAATAATTTTGAAGCAAAAGTATTTGCGATTTGAGAGGTAGTAAAACCTTCTGGAATTGTAATAGCGACAGGTGATACATGATGTTCCCCTCTTGATATGCGCCTTGCAATCTCAAAAACTGGCAACTTGTTTTCAAAATAATAATCTGCTTCTATCACCCGTTTTTCTTTGCCAAAAATTATCACAAAAGCTTCAAATACGATGCGAGAACGTATAAGATGAGCATCTTTCAATTTAAAAGACACATTCCGTAAACCCCAACCTCCCTCTATTTTGATCATAGTGCCAGTTGGAAAATCTGCCGGCGCCGAAAAAAATAAAAAATAAAAAAGCGTCAAAAATGCAATTACTCCCAATGTATAGAAAATATTTTTGTTTTGCATATAAACTACATCGGCAAATTCGTGGGAGGAGAAGCTTCTTTGGATTCAATGCGTTCAAGAGTTGGAACTTTTAATATTTGACCTGGGAAGTGCCACATTGTCGCTATTTCCTCCACATTTAAAACGAAGGTTTTCTGGTGAAAATACACTGGAAAAAACATAGAATCAAAAGGCCAAGGAATATTGTGTTTTGAAATAATTTTTTGCCTGAGAGATTCATGAAAGAAAGCACGTTCCCTGTATTCATTTAACATTCTATTTGCCAAGATCATGATAGTCTTCTTGGACGCGGAAAAAATCCCGCTATAAGCATCCGCTTGAGTTGAATTTTTTCTTTCAAGTTGATTGGAATCAGGCTTAGCATATTGGCGAAATATCAGACGAAGATTTCTTCTGTTGCTCATATTAAATGCCTCTTTTTTAGCTACATAAAAAACTCGAACACCGGTTTCGAAACCTATTTTGTTGATCTTGGCACTCATTGCGTCCACGATTTTATCCAAAAATTTTGGAACACGAACTTCCCTACCAAACTGTGTTTTGTCATGGGCTTGCGCGCGAGTGGTCGTATAAGGTTCCAGCAATTTCTTTACCTCAGTTGTTGATTCTGCAACCCAATCATGATGTCCAAACCATGTGCCGTGAGTATGATACATTCTTTTTGAAGGTGTTACCACAATCTGCATCCACATCTGCTCTCCTTTTTGCATTGAGCTGAAAAGCTCTATCACCGGAGAAACAGGATCAACCTTAAATTCTTCTTTCGGATCTTTATCCAACCCAAAATCGACATAAGTCTTCAGAGGATAAGCTTCAGGTTTAGCCAACCAAAATTCGCACCCCCAACCATTCCAAGCGCTATCGGGAGTTATTTCGTCAACTGCTAAAGTGTAATCCTCCACAGCTTTGACTTGCGCCTGAGGATATTGAGCATACATTTGAGTTTCAATCAATCCTCGGACGCGTGTCGGAGTGCGTATATAAAAATGCACTTGTCCTTCAATAGAGGCAATTTCCAAAGAAAACCAAAACCAAACCGCTCCTTGCCAATATTCCTCCTTGCCACCTTTGTTGCTCCAGTGATACAGAGCGTTCGTAAGGAAAAGCTCCATCGCCTTTGGACTGCGCAAAACATCACGCGGAGGTATGATTTCAAGCAAGACAAAATCAATGCCGGAAATAAAATCTTGTTGGATGTAATGAAGCCACCAAAGCCAAGCAATGCGACCCATCAGTATAACAACCAACAAGGGCAAAAGGGTTTTGATCAAACCATACAGTAAATGGTATCTCCAAAGAAAATAGACAACTATTAAAAGTATCAGCCACTTCCAATATTCTATTATTCCTTTTTCAATAGCCTCAAAAAACTCACTCATTCCTGTATTTTACTAAATCACAGAATAAAGTCCACTTTTATTTTTTTTGAAATATTTTAAGTTTGCAAGATTCACTAAAATAGTGTTTTTTTTGAAGTATCTCTCTTTGTTCACCTTTTGAATTATGTCTTCTTTGGAAAGCGGTCCTTCTCGTTTTAATATTTCAGCAATAACCTCGCGAGTAATGCCTCTCTTGTAACCCCATTCGGAAAGAGCATACATCCCCCGACCGACTAAAACAAATCGGGGGTCTTTGATAAGTTCATTATGGCAAGTGGCATAGTGAATTTTTTTATTGAAAGTTTTTGATATGGAATCTGCGACTTCTTTGAAATGTAAAGGCGTTCCATGGCGTCTCATAACCAAAAAAGCGTAATCTTTCACCCCGCGAACGCGAATATTTGGAGAACTTGTCTTGCCCCATTCACCCAAAGGATTTTTTGCCACAATCTTGGACATGGAAAGCCATCTCTTAGCCATTTCTTCATCTCTGTATTGTTCCGATAAATCTTTCATTTGATTAAAAAATTTCTTAATCATTTCTGTTTCTGGTATAAGATCTTCATCATTTAAACTCGCATAAAGTTTTCGAAGAGCTTCGTGCACTTTTTCAGCCATTTCATCATCCACGCTGTAACGAGTGTGAAAATGATTGTCTTCGCGATGTTTTTTGAAAGCGTCTCCTAATGTCAAGAAAAAATTGATATGATTTTGAGTCGCTCGATCTTTTGAAATATAAGGCAAAAGTTCATGCTCAGCGACAATCGATCCCAAGCTATGCATTAGTTGCTTCAGTTCTTCAAACACTACTTGTTCTGCTTTATACGCGCTTGATTTCTTAATAAAATTCAAAGCGGTGTCTTCAATTTGACGAACACGCTCTCTGGTAATGCCATATTTCTTGCCAATTTCTTCGAGAGTTCTTTTACGCGCATCAACGGTCAAGCCGAAACGATTCATAATCACATCTCCTGTGCGTGAAGAAAGTTGAGAAATTATTTTTTTAGTGACTTTATTTGGTTTAAAAGATATTGTTGACATAATAGCTTGTTTGAAAGTTATAAAAAATGCTTTTTGCGATCAAGCTCAGTGAGGTATTTTTTGCGAAGTCGAACCGATTTTGGAGTTATTTCCAAATATTCGTCTTCATTCATCACTTCAAGGCCTCGCTCAATATTTAAAACAAAGACAGGATTTAGAGTTATGGCTTCATCGGTGCCAGAAGCTCGCATATTGGTAAGTTGTTTTCCTTTGGTGGGATTCACGGTCATATCATCCCCCTTCAAAACATTGCCAACAACCATTCCTTCATACACCTCTATCCCATGCCCCACATACAGTATACCACGTTCTTGTAAATTTGCAAGAGAAAACGCCACTGCCTTGCCAGAGACCATAGAAACCATAGAACCATATTCTCTTTTTTTTATTTCTCCGGCGTATTCTCTGAATCCCGTCACCCTTGAACTCATTATGCCCTCCCCTTTGGTGTCTATAATAAATTCTCCGCGATAACCCAAAAGACCGCGAGTCGGTATGTCAAAAGTAATTCTTCCTATCCCTTCTTTTTCCACCATATCCTTCATTATTCCGCGTCTTTTGCCGATCTTTTCAATAACCCCGCCACTTGACTCCATGGGAACATCTATCACCAACTCTTCATAAGGCTCGGTTTTTACTCCCTTATCTTCTTTGATAATAACTTCCGGTTGAGAAACTTGCATTTCGAATCCTTCTCGACGCATATATTCTAGAAGTATGGCTATATGGAGTTCTCCTCGGCCATACACTTTAAAAAAGCTAGGTCCTGATTTATTAGAACCCTGCTCGGGCGAAAAATCAACCTTCAAACCGACATTAATTTCCAATTCTTTTTCTAATCTTTCTTTGATCTGTCTGGAAGTGACAAACCTTCCTTCTTTGCCAGCGAAAGGAGAATCATTTACCAAAAAATTCAAGGACAAAGTCGGTTCATCAATAGCAATGTGAGGCAATGGTTCAAAATTTTCTTCTTCACACAAGGTCTCGCCTATATATATGTCGGGAATTCCCGCCAAAAGCGCGATGTCGCCAGAAGTTGCAGAATCCACTTCTTTTCTAACTATCCCTTCAAAAGAAAAAAGTTTTGTAATTTTTCCCTTGCGTGTGCCATTTTCCCCTTTTATAAAAATGGAACTGCCGGAAAAGATTGTTCCAGAATAAATCCTAACTATCGCCATCCTGCCTAAAAAGTTGTCATATCCCAAATTAAAAACCTGTGCGGACATTTTTTCATCTTGCTTGGTCGATGCGGGAAGCACTTTTTCTAAAATCACATCTAAAAGCGGAGAAAGATTTTCGGATTTATCATCTAAATGTTTGAAGGCTTTACCTTGACGGCCAATGGCATAAATAGTTTTAAAATTCGCTTGCTCTTCAGACGCGCCCAATTCAAAAAATAATTCCAAAATTTCTCCATGCACTCTGTGCGGATCAGAAGCGGGCTTGTCTATCTTGTTTATGACGACTATCGGCTTTAGTCCAAGCTCTAAAGATTTCTTCAAGACAAATCTGGTCTGAGGCATTGGCCCCTCGACCGCGTCCACCACTAAAAGCACACAATCAACAGCCCGCAAGACACGTTCGACTTCCGAACCGAAATCAGCATGTCCTGGAGTGTCCACGATATTTATTTTTGTTACTGGAAGTCCTGAGCTTGCCGAAGGATAATAAATGGAGGTATTTTTGGAATAAATAGTAATACCGCGTTCTTTTTCTAGAGCGTTTGAATCCATTGAAACTCCTTCATCTTGAAATCCGCCATTTTGCTTCATCAAGGCGTCAGTCAAAGTGGTCTTGCCATGGTCCACGTGAGCTATTATCGCTATGTTTCGTATTTCCATAAAAAAAAAGCTCAAAAAGTCTCCGAGCTTGATTTCACAATAACACAATTTTTAAAAAACAACAAGCATCCTGAGTAATATCTTGAAATATCCCATTTAAGATACTTTGATTTCCGTATCAGTAGATGTATAATCATAGTATTACTAATTTACAACACTACTATGTCATCATTTGAATCTATAAAGAGCGGAATAGGAAGAATAAAAGAAAATGCACAAACTACATCACTAGACAGAGCGCTTGAAAAACGTAAGGGTAAACAATTAGAAAAAGCAAAAATACTACTAGATAAAAAAAATGAAGAAGTAAAGAAAAAAGTTCTGGAACGACAAAAAAGGGAAGAAAAAAGACGAGAAACGAAAAGGGCTATAGAAATAAGAAAAGCGCAACAAGAAATTGCTAATCTAATTGAACAAAAACAAGCAAAAAAAACCCTAGAAGAATTACTAAAAAAAACATCAGACGAAAAAACCCAAAAAGAAATTGCGGAACTTCTAAAACAACTCAAAGAAATCAAAAATGGTGGACAAAAAACACCTGTAACTAAAGAGACATCAGCGCCAGTTGCAGAACCAAAACCTGCGCTACCAAAAACACCACCAGTTGAAAAACTAAAAATAGAACTAGAATCAGAACCAAAACATATTCAAGTAACTGAATCAAAAGAAATAAAAATCGAACCTGCATCGGAAGAATCAGAAAAGTTAGAATCTATTCAAGAAATTAAAATACAAAAAAAAACGGAAGAAACTACACCAGTGCCTCCCGAAGAAATACCAGAATCTCGCACTGAAGACATTGCCAAACTTAAAGAACTTGAAAAAGAGCTGAAAGATGCTGAAAGCAATATAAAAAAGATTCTTCCAAATTTTAAAGAAACAATCCTTGCCAATGTTTTTACTGAAGCGCTAAAATCCAGAGTAGAAGAAAATAAAACACTTATACATAAGGGAAATAATCCGGGACGGTGGTTTAGAGAAAAGAAAATACAACGGGCAGAAGAAGCTCGCGAAAGCCTAAGATTACTAATAGATGAAATACGTCGAGCTTATATGTTGGCTCAAGATCCAGCGCACTCCCTTTCTGTGAGTTCGATCAGAAAAAAAATACAAACCGTCATTTCCTCGGTTTCTGCCATGGAAGATCATTTTATAAATGAAACATCGAGAGAAATAGACATAAACGCAAGACAACTTTTAGCTATAATTGATAGAGAAACTGAAGCCACCGAAAAACATATCGAAGATTATATAGAAAAAGAAATAGTAGCTAGTATAGAAAACAGAGATTGGTAAGCTTTTAGTTCGTTTAAGGTGCGTCGAGAGGGATTCGGTCACGAATATTTTTCTACTGAAAAATTTCTCGACCCCGGCTCGGCCCGTCGGCCTCCGCCTTTCTCATCCCTTCGCCACTACAATGATGCTTCGCGCGGACAGCTCCCAGCTGCCCTTGCGAATCATTGTGCGTCGAGAGGGATTCGAACCCCCGAAGCCCGAAGGCAACACGTTTACAGCGTGTCGTATTTGACCACTCTACCATCGACGCATGTATGTAAAATAACACAAAAAATACTTTTTTGCATCTTTTTTTTACTCAATAATTAAATCTAAACCGAAAGTCTAGACTGCACATCTATAGTGCTTTTGATTTTATTTGTCCGTCCACTGACATGGCCTTTTTTGTTTTCAATAACCAAATCCGATCCCTTGACGGAGACACTGACAGTATCTCCTTTCTTCACCCCATTTCCGATAATATATGACGCGACAGGATTCAGAATTTTATTTTGAATCAAGCGATTTAGCGGTCTCGCTCCATAATGCGGATTATAACCTTCTTTGGCGAGATGCGACAAAGCCTCTTTAGTAATTTCAAAATGAATGCCTTTGCCAATCAATCTGTCTATCACCACTTTTATCCTCAAATTAACTATTTTTTCTATCGCCTGTTCACTGAGCACGTCAAAAACAATAATTTCATCGAGACGATTTATAAATTCTGGACGGAAATTATCTTTCAACGCTTCCATAACCTTTTCCTTCATGTTACTATAATCGGCTTTTTTTGAATTATTGGAAAATCCAATTGACTCCATCTTCTCCACAAATTGCGAGCCGATATTGCTGGTGAGAATAATAATGGTGTTTTTAA
>CAYIOX010000026.1:0-7477 GCA_964365245.1 uncultured Candidatus Saccharibacteria bacterium | reverse complement strand
AAGAGCACACTGCTGTGCTCTTTTTCTGTGCTTTGTGAAGACGGAAGTATGTTTTTCTAGTAAGAAAAACAACTGAGTCCGGGGACTGGAAAATTTATGAGCGACGGCGAGCAAATTATTGTGGCTCACATAAACAATGCACGCGAAGCGTTCAAAATTCGGACGTTGGACGTCCGAAAATCGTCCGAAAATACTATACAAAAAACAACAAATAAGCTATTATACAAACATATGGATGATTTCAGTAAAAATCCTATATATTTAGGAATCAAACAAAAATTTTTGGAAAGCTTCGAATCAAACAGAGCAACATATTACTATTGATGAATTACAGAAACTCTGTGACGAGATTGCTAAATTTCAAGAAATTAATACAAATGAGAAAGAATTATAAATTATGGAAAATAAAGCATTAAAATTAAATAAAATTAAAGAATTATTATCCAGAGGTGTAGAGGAAATTATAGATAGATCTCATCTTGAAGATAAATTGAAAAGTGGTAAACAACTGCGTATTAAGTTAGGTATCGATCCAACAAGCCCTAATATACATCTGGGCAGATCAATCCCGTTACTTAAATTAAAAGATTTCCAAGAGCTCGGACATAAAATTATATTCATAATTGGTGATTTTACTGGTTTAATAGGAGATGCATCCGATAAAGATAGTGAACGGCCAATTTTATCTGAAGATACAATAAACGAAAACTTAAAAACATACATAGAACAAGCATCTAAAATAATAAATATCAACACTGCTGAAATTTATCGCAATAGTGAGTGGCTCGGAGGACTTGGTTATCTAGAAATAGGTCGTCAAGCTGACGCTTTTTCTCTTAATGAATTTTCCTCACGTGAAAATATTGATCGCCGAATGACTCAAGGAAAAAGAGTAGCTTTACGTGAGGTCTTCTATCCTTTAATGCAAGGATATGATTCTGTGAAAGTTAGAGCCGATGTAGAAATTGGCGGAACTGATCAGCGGTTTAATCTTTTGACAGGAAGAGATATGCAAAGATTGTATAAACAAGAACCGCAAGACATAATAACTAATCCTATTATCGAAGGATTAGATGGTAGAAAAATGAGTTCTAGTTTCGGTAATACCGTTAATTTATTTGATACCCCAGATGATATGTTTGGTAAAATTATGTCTCTAAAAGATGAATTTATTATTAAATATTTTATCTTGCTTACGAGAATTGATCTGGAAATAATTAATGATTATGAAGAGAGTCTAAAAAATGGAACGAATCCACGTGATATCAAAATGAAGCTTGCTTATCAAATTGTTGACATGTATCATAATACTGAATTGGCGAATTTAGCGCAGTTAAATTGGAAAAAAACTTTTAGTGATAAAAAGGTACCGGATGTTATACGAACAATAAAGGTAGATAGGGGTGCAATACTTATAGATGTTTTAGTTACACATAATTTAGTCAAATCAAAAACTGATGCACGGAGACTTTTCAAGGAAGGGGCAATTAAAAATTTAAAGGATAATAGTAAAATTAATGATTCGCAAATAAAGGTTACTGAGCCATTAGTTTTAAAAATTGGTAAAAAAACTTTCTTGGGAATTGATTTTTAGGGAGTGTGTTTTATGTGCGCGAATGGGTGGGATAGTCCGTCTGTACTCATACGGACTGGGTCAAGCGCTTTTATATTTTCGGAAGCACGATTAGTGATTTGTTTGGAAAAAAGTTCGCGCAAATGATATAATTAGTTCACCTAAATGATTGAAAAAATAAAAATAATAATTCTGGCGGCAGGACACGGTAAACGAATGAAATCCGAATTGCCAAAAGTGTTGACGCCTCTGCGTGATAAACCACTGATTACTTATCTTCTTGATTCGGTAAAAAAATCAGGCGTTTGTGACAGACCTACAATCATAGTCGGACAGCAACGAGAATTGGTCATGAAAACACTTGGTAGTGGCTATGATTACGTAACGCAAGAAGAGCAATTAGGAACAGGACACGCGGTAATGATGGCGCAAAAAACATTAGAAAACAATGCTGACAACATAATCACACTTTACGGAGACCATCCTTTCATTAGTCCCCTGACCATAAAAAAATTAGCTGAGAAAAATATAAATTCTAAAGCGAAAATAACAATGGCTACAGTAAAACTGCCAGATTTTGAAAATTGGAGAAAAGTATTTTACACCAATTTTTCTCGTATAATTAGAGATAAAAACGGCAACATAATCAAATCAGTTGAGTTCAGAGACGCAACAGATGAAGAAAAAAAAATTACAGAAGTGAATCCATCTTTCTTTTGTTTTGAAGCGAGGTGGCTTTGGAAAAATTTAAAAATAATACAAAACAATAATACTCAAAAAGAATATTATCTGACTGATTTGGTAAAAATAGCCATGCAAGAAAAAATGAAAATAGACTCCATAGATATAGATCCGCGTGAAGCTTTGGGCGCTAATTCAAAAGAAGAACTTGGAATATTAGAAAAATTAATGTAAGATTGCTATAAATAAATCATGCGCGCTTAGCTCAGTGGTAGAGCGACTTTTTGACGTAAAGTAGGCCGGGGGTTCAATCCCCTCAGCGCGCACAAAGCATGTTATGCTTTGTGCGAGACGGAAGCACGACGGTGCTGAGTCCGGGTCGGGCAAATTTTTAGTAAAAAATTATGCCTGACCACAAATAATATGAAAATCTTAAGCATCGAAACAAGTTGCGACGACACAGCCATAAGCATAATGGAAGCGAAAAAGGGCGCCAAAAATGCTTCTTTTAAAGTGTTGGCAAACAACTCAAATTCTCAAATAAAAATACATATTCCTTATGGAGGAGTTTATCCTGTATTAGCAAAAAGAGAGCATGCGAAAAATTTGCCAATAATTTTAGAAGCTAGTTTGGCACAAGCAAAGTTGAGTAAAAAAGAAAAACCTGTAGATGCTGTCATTGTGACATACGGCCCCGGACTGGAAATGTGTCTCTGGGAAGGTATTTCTTTTGCGCAGAATTTGGCCAAAAAATGGAAAGTGCCCCTGATACCCACCAATCATATGGAAGGACATGTGCTTTCAGTGTTTGGAAAAAATAAAGGAAAGTTTTCTATACCTAAAATAAAATTCCCTATGTTGTCTCTTTTGGTTTCAGGCGGACATACACAACTTGTGCTTTCAAAAAAATGGATGCAATATGAAATAATCGGTGAGACTTTGGACGATGCAGTCGGTGAAGCTTTTGATAAGGTGGCAAGAATGCTGGAACTCCCCTATCCCGGCGGACCACAGATTTCAAAATTAGCGGAAAAAGCTAGAGTGAAGGAAAACCAATCTTTTTTGGGTGTCTCGCAGGCCGACGGGCCGAGAGGTAGCGCCCCGCTAGCAAGCGGAGACAGCGACCCAAAAAAGATTGGTTTTTCCGTAACTCGGGAAATTGAAAATCAAGCTTTTCAGGGTCGTAATTTTTCTGCTGAAAAATTTACTCAGTCCTCGGGCCGTCGCCCTGCGGAGTCCCCTCAAAACTTATTTTCAATTTCCCTCCCACGTCCGATGCTTCACAGCAAAAATTTTGATTTTTCTTTTTCGGGATTAAAAACAGCAGTTTTGTATTTAATAAGAGATTTGGGTGGACTCCCAAAAATCGATCAAAAAACAAAAGCTCAAATAGCATTAGAATTTGAAAACGCGGCGATTGAATGCTTGGTTTATAAAACACAAAAAGCGATAGAAAAAAATAATATAAAAACTTTGATAGTAGCGGGCGGAGTCGCTTGCAATACGCACCTGCAAAGAGAAATAAAAAAAGTCATGGGTAAAAAAATAAAAACCTTGTTCCCTGCTAAAGGTCTCGCCGGAGATAATGCTCTGATGATAGGCATCGCTGGTTACTTAAACTATATAAAAAACAAAAACCTGCCTGCGCAGGTAGGGAAAATCCCAAAATTGGAGAGCATAAAAGCAGTTGGTAATTTAAGACTCTAGGTTGATTTTAGTCACCCTTTGGACTAGAGTTTAGCTAAATAGCTCGTCGCACAACTTAACAATTGTGCAACATGAACGTAAAAAACAAAACACCGACGATTTTATGACAGGCATACAAGAACTAGTGAGACAGCAAGGGCGGGAGTTCATCTGTGGAGAATTTGACCACCACTTGAAAATCGCCCTGCCAGTCGAAAAGAGAGACGATAAACGAATGGTCAAAACAATATGTTCAATCTGCCATGAAGAACACTGGCGACAACTTCCAGAAGATGGATACCAGCGATTTCTAACCGACTTGGCAAGCGGAAAAATAAAATGATCCGCCAAACAACACCATCATCTCAGCCCTCTCGCCCACTCGGCGCGAGGGCTGTGTTTTTTTTCACCATATAATATGATATTATTTGAATATGTCTGACAAACTGCCTGAAAAGCTACTCAAACCTTACAACCCAAAAGAAACTGAAGACAGGATATACAAGCTATGGGAAGATAGCGGTTTTTTTAATCCAGACGCGCGTCCACCTTGGGCAAATGATCCAAAAGAAAACAAAAACTTAGGAAAATCATTTACTTTGATAATGCCACCGACAAACGCCAATGGATCTTTGCACGCCGGACATGGCTTGGTTATGACCATAGAGGATATAATAATACGATATAAGAGAATGCAAGGATTTAAAACGTTATGGCTTCCCGGACTTGATCATGCCGGTTTTGAGACGCAAGTAGTATATGAGAAAAAATTAGAAAAAGAGGGACGAACCAGATTTGAGATTGAACCAAAAAAACTTTACGAGGAAATTCTTGATTTCACCCTCGCTAATTCTAAAAACATAAAATCCCAAGTGAGAAAAATGGGAGCGTCTTGCGATTGGTCTCGCGAGAAATTTACCTTAGACGATGATATTGTTAAAACTGTTTATCAAACATTTAAAAAATTATCCGAGGATAATCTGGTATACCGAGGAAACAGAATCGTAAGCTGGTGTTCAAAACACCAGACATCTTTTTCTGATTTGGAAATAATAGACGAAGAGCAGGTGGATAATTTTTATTATTTAAAATACGGGCCATTCATTATAGGAACTTCACGACCAGAAACAAAATTTGGCGATAAATATGTTGTAATGCACCCAAAAGACGCAAGATACAAAAACTACAAAGATGGTCAAAAAATAAAGCTAGAATGGATAAACGGTCCGATAGAAGCCACTATCATAAAAGATGAAGCGATAGATATGGAGTTTGGCACAGGAGTAATGACCATCACGCCATGGCATGACACTGCTGATTTTGAAATCGCCGAAAGACATAAACTTGATAAAGAACAAATCATCGATGAAAATGGAAAACTACTCCCAGTTGCCGGAGAATTTGCCGGGCAACATATAAAGAAAGCTAGAGCGTTGATCGTAGAAAAACTGCAGAAGAAAGGGCTGGTTGAAAAAATAGATGAAAATTATAAACATGTTGTCCGAACATGTTATAAATGCGGAACAGTGATAGAACCACAAATAAAGAATCAGTGGTTTGTTAAAATGAAACCATTGGCTCTAAAGACGTTAGAAAAAATAAATAATGGAGAAATAAAATACATACCGGAACATTATAAAAAAATCAGCGTCCACTGGCTCTCAAATATTATGGATTGGAATATTTCTAGACAAATCGTTTGGGGTATACCGATACCAGCAAAAATATGCGCAAAGTGCGGAGCAGGGATGGTAGATCTGGATAATAAAATAAAAAAATGCGTTTCTTGCGGTGGTGAAGTCTCTCAAGATAAAGACACTTTTGACACATGGTTCTCTTCTGGACAATGGCCTTTTGCAACTCTCGGTTTTCCAGACAGCAAAGATTTTAAAACATTTTATCCGACAGATGTCATGGAAACGGCTGGAGAAATTATATTCTTTTGGGTTTCTCGCATGATAATGCTTGGCTTATATATCACAGGAGAAGTTCCATTTAAAAATGTGTATTTGCATGGTCTAGTTTTGGACGCTAAGGGACAAAAAATGAGCAAGAGTAAGGGAAACGTCATAGACCCGCTCATACTCACCGAAAAATACGGCACAGATGCGTTTAGAATAGGCATGGTGATTGGGAACACGCCAGGCACTTCCTTGGCGCTCGCAGAAGAAAGAATTAGAGGTTATGGAAAATTCGCAAATAAAATATGGAATGTCGCCCGCTTCGTATTGGATAACACAAAAGACTTCTCTATTTCTAAAAATCCAGCTTATGATAAAGAAGACAAAAAATCTGATGAAGAATTGAAAAATTTGATAGAAGAAGTAACAAGAGAAATGGACGAGTATAAATTCTATATTGTAGCGGAAAAACTTTACCATTATTTTTGGCATACTTTTGCCGATATTATCATCGAGAGATCAAAGAAAAAGATTCTGGAAAATAAAAATGCTGACTCGGCAGAAGCGCTTCTCTATACTCATCTAGACATATTGCTGAAAGCCCTTCATCCTTTTATGCCTTTCGTCACAGAAGAAATTTGGTCAATGATGCCAAAAGAAAAAAAGAGCGAGAATCTATTATTAGTGGAAAAGTGGCCCTCCTTCGCTAAAGCTTCGGCGGGCAAGCCCAAATGACAAGCGATCCTAAAATTCTAGGTCTGGCGTTTTTAGGAGGAATTATTCCTGCCTTTTTATGGTTATGGTTTTGGCTAAAAGAAGATGAAGAAAATCCTGAACCAAAAGGAATTTTGACCATAGTATTCATCATGGGTATCATAGCGGTATTTTGCGTCATACCAATTCAAAAATTTATACAAAGCCACATAAGCTCGAGTGAATGGCAACTCATCCTTTGGGCAACCACCGAAGAGATAATGAAATATCTGGCAGTGATAGTGTTGTTATATCGAACAAAATACATCAATCATGTCATTGATTGGCCAATTTATCTAATCACCGCGGCTTTAGGATTTGCCGCGCTTGAAAACGCTTTATTTTTAATCAAACCGCTTTCAGCGGGCGCAACAACAGTAAACTTGCTCACTGGCCAACTCAGATTCCTCGGATCTACCCTTCTCCATGCTGTTTCTAGCGGAATTCTAGGCATCGCGCTCGGAATGTCATTGCATATAAAAAAAGTCGCGAGAAGATGTTATATTTTCGCGGGCTTGTTTTTGGCTATTGCCTTGCATAGCGCCTTTAATTTTTTTATAATAAAGATTGAAGTGAACAGTGGAAATTATTTTCTGGAAGTATTAAAAATATTCGGTTTCTTGTGGGTCGTCACTATTATTTTAATGTTACTTTTTGAAAAAGTGCGAAGAATGAATTAAAATCACTCGTTTTGTTGAGAGTTTAGCAAACGAGATATGAAAGATATTATCAACTTAAATTTATAATAAAAATGGAAAATAAAAAAAGAAGTTTTTGGGAGAGATTGACAGGAAGCGTTAACGCGGAGGAAGAAAGAGATTGGGCTAAAAAAAATCCAATAGAAAGAAACAACCTAGTCAAAGGAGATAAAAAAAATAATTGG
>CAYIOX010000025.1:0-8305 GCA_964365245.1 uncultured Candidatus Saccharibacteria bacterium | reverse complement strand
TTTAATAACAGTTTTACTCACTTTTCTACTTTGACTATTTTTCTACTGTGATAGAATGAGCCAATGGTCCGACCAAAGTCGGACTCCGATATGGGATCGGAGCAAAAAAATAACATGCAAAAAAAGACTATAAAAAATACAAAACGAGAAAATATTCGCATTCCACCCCAAAGTATCGAATCCGAACAGGCAGTGTTGGGTTCTATAATGCTTCGCAAAGACGCAATGCACGAAGTAGAAGACATGGTGTCTCCTGATTCTTTTTATGCTGAAAAGCACAAGAAAATTTTTCAAGCGATGCTTGATTTATCTTCAAAAAATGAACCGATAGATATGCTTTCGCTCTCCACAAAATTAAGTGAACAGAAATTACTTGAGAGTATTGGTGGTAATGTCTATCTTGCAGAAATAATAAATGTAGTTCCATCTTCTACAAACATAAAACATTATGCCGACATAGTGCAAAAGAAATACGTATTGAGAAATTTAATAGAAGCGGCAGATTATGTTTCTGAACTCGCTTTTGAAGAAAGCGACGATCACATGGACGACATCTTAGATATGGCAGAAAAAAAAATTTTCAGCGTGGTTTCATCTCCTAAAAATCAAAAATTTGTAAATTTGAAAGATGCATTGCCAGAAGCTTATGAAAGATTAGAAAAATTACACGAACACAAAGGTATGTTGCGTGGACTTCCGACCGGCTTCAAAGATTTAGACAACATGCTCTCTGGTTTTCAAAAATCAGATTTGATAATTCTCGCCGCAAGACCAAGTATGGGTAAAACAACTCTCGCCCTTGATATCGCTCGCATGGCTGCCACAACAAATGAAAAATCTGTAGTTATTTTCTCTCTGGAAATGTCCTCACAACAGCTTGTGGACAGAATGCTTTCCGCCGAAAGCCGAGTGAACGCGTGGAATCTACGAACGGGACGCATTTCAGACGAAAAAGGAGATTTTGTAAAACTTCAACACTCGCTAGACAAACTCTCAAAAGCAAAAATTTATATTGATGATCAAGCTGGAAACTCTATAGTCAGAATGAAAGCCCTCTCTCGCAGACTAAAAGCAGAAAAAGGGTTAGACTTGATAGTCGTTGATTATTTACAATTAATGAGCACATCTAAAAATTACGACTCAATGGTGAATCAAGTTACAGAAATCAGTAGATCTTTAAAAAGTTTAGCAAAAGAACTAGATGTGCCAGTGCTCGCCCTTTCCCAGCTTTCTCGCGCGGTGGAATCTCGTGGTGGCAAGCCAAGACTTTCAGATCTTCGTGATTCGGGATCTATCGAACAAGACGCGGACGTCGTGATGTTTATCCACCGAGACGACAAAGGTAAAGAAGAATCAGAAAAAACAAATATTGCAGAAATCTTAATCGAGAAACACCGAAATGGCCCAGTCGGAAAAATTGATTTATATTTTGATGAAAAAACAACAACCTTCCAAACCCTTGAAAAGAGCAATTTGAGCGACTTCGCTCCAGCAAAAGTAAAAGGAGATTTGGATGAATTTTAACAAATCTGCTGAAATATAATATGGACATTATAGATAAACTAACTGAAATCTTTAAAGAATTCCCTGGTATTGGGGAGAGACAAGCGAAACGTTTTGTTTATTTTCTGATGTCTAGAACTCCTGCTTATGGTGATAATCTATCAAGCTTGATAACAGAATTAAAAAAAGAAGTGGCGCAATGCAAAGAGTGTTTTAGATTTTTTATAAAAAATGAAAAAACGCGTTCACAAAGCTCAGTGTCTACGATTTGTGATATTTGTAAAAACATAAACACAGACCCCTCTACTCTAATGGTGATCGAAAAAGATTCTGATTTAGAAAGCATAAAAAAGAGCAGATTTTATAATGGAAAATATTTTATCCTAGGTGGACTGGTGCCAATCGTTGAGAAAAATACCAAAAGTCGAGTGCGAATTGAAGAACTGAAAGAAAAAATCAATAAAGAAAAAGATAATTTGAAAGAAATAATCTTGGCATTTTCATTAAGTCCTCAAGGCGACCATACTGATTCATACGTTCGAGAACAAATCAAAGATATTGCTGACAAACTAAATATAAAAATCTCTTCTCTAGGTAGAGGTCTTTCCACCGGCACCGAGTTAGAATATTCCGACAATGAAACCCTCAAAAACGCATTGAAAAATAGACAATAATCCCGCCGACGGCGGGATTATTTTATCGAAGTAATTTTTACTTTAAAAAACGGCTGACGATGACCATTGCGACGCAAATAACGAGACTTTTGTTTATATTTCACAACTAGGATTTTTCGAGAACGACCTATTTCTGCGATTTCAGCGTTTACTTTAGCGCCAGTGATATAGGGAGTGCCTATAGTGGTATTCTCTCCATCATCAACTAGTAAAACCTTGTCAAAAGACAACTTGTCCCCTTTTTTATACTCAATCTCTTTGCCTGTTATTTTTTCAATAAAAACAAGGCTTCCCTTGGAAACCTTATATTGCTTTCCGCCTGTTTGTATAATGGCAAATTCCATAGACTGTATATTATATGAAATTTCACAAAAAGGCAAGCTTTTGCTATACTAAAGCCATATGCAAACAAAAACCATTGAAAAGTATTTTTTCTTCGGACTTTTACTGGCTACTCTGATTTTTACTTTTTTAATCTTTCAACCGTTCTGGATGGTGCTCATACTTGGAATTTCTTTTTCTGTTGTGCTCCATCCCTTGCACGAATGGTTTTTGAAAAAGCATTTACCAAACTGGCTATCAGCATTCATAACTTTATTTATATTCATAATAATTCTTTGTGGCCCACTTTTGAGTATCGGAACTTTAGTTTTTAAACAAAGTCAAGATATTTACCATACGGTTACAAACAACCAAGACACAAAAATATGGATAGTTTCTTTGGAAACCAAAATCAACAACATACTGCCCGAAAACATGTCTATTGATATTAATCAAAAAATAACGGAGTCTGTTTCTTTCATATCAAATAACATCGCGAATATATTTACTACTACTGTCGCTGCTGGTTTCTCATTTATATTGATGCTTTTAATAATTTTTTACTGCTTAAAAGACGGAGCGGAATGGAGAAAAGCGATTATTGTTTTAAGTCCTCTTGGAGATAAAGAAGATGAAAAAATAATCCACAGACTTGCTCAGGCTGTAAATGGAGTAATAAAAGGATCTCTCTTTATAGCTTTTATCCAAGGCGCATTATTGGGTTTGGGTCTTTGGATCTTTGGCGTCCCAAATGGCGCTTTATGGGGTGTCGTAGCCGCAATTACATCCTTGATCCCAACATTGGGAACTTCTTTAATCTCAATTCCCGCGATAGTTTTTCTTTTTATTACAGGAAACACAGCATCGGCGATCGGTCTTTTGGTTTGGTCAATCGTCATGGTTGGAATGATTGATAATTTCTTAGGACCTCTCATTGTCGGCAAAAAAATTAATATATCTTCTCTTTTAATTCTTTTTTCAGTACTTGGCGGAATATCGCTTTTGGGTCCAGTGGGCATTTTAGTAGGACCTTTGACAATAAGCTTGCTATACACCCTCGTGTCAATATACAGAAATGAATTTAAACAAAATACAATTTTATAATACCTTAACACACAAAAAGGAAACTTTTACCCCAATTAACCCAAAAGAAGTTCGCATGTATTCTTGCGGACCTACGGTTTATGATTATGCTCACATAGGTAATCTGCGCGCTTATGTTTTTACAGATATCCTGTGCAGAACTCTCAAATACAATGGATTCAAACTAAAACAAATAATGAACATTACTGACATTGGTCATCTCACGAGCGACGCGGATTCTGGTGAAGATAAAATGACAAAAGGTCTTTTGCGTGAAAGAAAAGAACTCACATTAAAAAACATGCGAGAACTCGCAGAATTTTATACTGAAAAATTTAAAGAAGACTTAAATAAACTTAACATAGAAATGCCAACTAGCATGTATTTTGCAAGCGACTATGTAAAAGAAGACATTGAACTTGTGCAGAAGTTAGAAAAAAAAGGTTACACATATAAAACCAATGATGGAATATATTTTGATACGTTTAAAATGCCAGACTACGGGATACTTTGGGGTAATAAAAAAAATAAAGACAAATCTAAATCACGAATAAAAGAAAATTTAGATAAAAAAAATCCAGAAGATTTTGCGCTTTGGAAATTTGATGGCAAAATTGGCTTTGAATCTCCTTTTGGAAAAGGTTTCCCCGGTTGGCATATTGAATGTTCAGCTATGAGTATGAAATTTTTAGGAGAACAATTTGATATTCATACGGGTGGCATTGATCATGTTTCCGTTCACCACACGAACGAAATAGCTCAATCAGAATGCGCTACAGGCAAAAAACCTTCAGTAAGATTTTGGATGCATAATGAGCACGTAAGTTTTGGAAATGCAAAAATAGCAAAATCGGATGGAGATTTTTTGAAACTTTCTAGTATTACAGATAGAGGTATAAATCCTCTTAGTTATCGTTTTTGGCTCTTAATGGCTAGTTATCAAACTAAGGTCAATTTCCTTTGGGAAACGTTAGAAGGCGCTGAAACAGCTCTTAAACGCCTTTATAATCTATTCCTAAGCCTAGGTCCTGACACAGGAAGAATAAACGAAGAATACAAAAACAAATTTACAGAATATATAAATGATGATTTAGATACACCTAAGGCGTTAACTCTCTTGTGGGATGTTTTAAAAGACGAGAAAATATCTAACGCTGACAAAAAAGCAACCATTCTTGATTTTGATAAAGTGTTAGGGCTTGGTTTTGCTGATTTAAAAAAAGAAAAAATCCCAGAAGAAGTGGTAAAACTAACAAATGAACGTGAACAAGCACGCAAAGATAAAGATTTCAAAAAATCCGACGAGCTACGAAAAGAAATAAATTCTCTTGGCTACGAAATTAAAGATTCGGCTGAAGGACAGAAAATTTCTAAGATCTAAAAATCTTCTTGCGATAGATAGAAAACACTATAATCATATTCACAACTATAAAATATATATTTAAAGAATAGATTGAGAAAATCCAATTTTTTATGATTAATAAAGCTAAAATATTATTTACTATCCCACCAATATAAGCTGAACCAGATTCAGTTTCTGGAAATTTCCACGATTTTATAATTGTCGGTATTGCAGCTAATCCATCACTGATTATAATAAAAAGAATTGATATCTCTAGATTATGAGTAAATGCATAAATAATTAAGGCAATTAAGGCTAATGTCCCACAAATTACATCTAATTTATTTATTCTCCAAAAAGCATTTTTTTTAAATAAAGAAACAACTATCACTAAAAATGGACCAAATCCTGCCAAAAAAATACCAGAAGCAGAAAATCCTGCTCCAGCTTTAAGCGCTAAAAAAGTTCCGACCATTGGTGCTAACATCCAAACAAACCAAGAAACTAAATTCGGTTTAGTGTTTCCATAAATAACAGTTTTTACATACCAAATAGAAAGAAAAAGATTTACTATAATTCCAACATATATAATTTGTTCAGGAAGCATAAATTATATCCCCTCTTTTTTGAGTTCTTCAATAAGTGCGCGGGATGAACGAGACAGTTTTCCTGGCATCTTGATATTGAGCTTGATCAAAAGATCTCCGCGTTTACTTTTTGACACAGGCACACCCTTGCCACGAACTCGAAGAATCTCATTTATGCCTACACCCTCTGGAATAGTGACTTTGATTTCTCCATCAAGTGTTGTGATGGGATATTCCATACCCAAAAGCGCATCAGACAATTTCAAATTTAAATTCATAACTAAATCGTGTCCATCACGTTTGAATACAGCATGTGACGCCACATTTATTTTTACATAAAGGTCTCCGGTCGTTCCCTTGGAAACTGCTTCACCATAGCCGGTCATTCGAATCATTTCTCCATCGCGTATACCGGCAGGGATAACGATTGAAACTTCTTCTTCGCGACGTAGCACGCCCTTACCCTTGCATGCATCGCAAATTTCTTTTGGCACCTCTCCAGACCCTGCGCAAACTTCACAGATTTTCGTATTTGCTATATTTCCAAAGATTGTCCTCTTTGATTCACGGATATGACCTTGACCATTGCAAATCTTGCAAGTTATCATAGAAGAACCTGTTTTGGCGCCAGTTCCATGACAAGTAATGCAATTAGACGTTTTTGTAATTAAAATTTTTCTAGTCGTGCCAAAAATAGAATCAGAAAAAGAAATTTGGATTTCGGTCGAAATATCCCGACCGCGCTTTTTTCCTCTTTTTTGCCCGCCATCCATTCCTCCACCAAAAAAATCACTAAAAATATCATTCAAATTGCCAAAATCAAATTCGGCATTACCATTCTGAAATCCAGAAAAATCAAAACCGCCAAAGCCATGTTGCGATCCACCGAAACCCCCAGTGGAGGCGTTTCCCATGTTCTCAAAACCAGATCCATATTGGTCATATTTAGAACGTTTTCCATCGTCTGATAATACTTGATAAGCTTCGTTTATTTGCTTAAATTTCGCCTCATTTCCCTCTTTTTTATCAGGGTGATATTTATGAGCCAGCTTGTAAAAAGCCTTTTTAATTTCGTCTTTTGACGCGCCTTTATTTACTCCCAATATTTCATAATAATCTGTGCTCATAAAGTATATACTAGCATAATTTATAAAATAATCTACCGATATATTAGTATTTTATATAAACTTAATACACAACTAACTATTTAAATCATAGGTTCAGCTTCTTTTGAAGCTTTTGTTTTAGGTTTATCTTCTTTTGCTTCGTCAAAATTTTCAGAATCTATAGATTTTTCTTTGCTTTCTTTATCTTCTTCGCTTTCTTTATTTCCATTTTTTTCTTTTTCTTTTTCTTTTCTTTTTGCTCTTCCTTCGATTATAGCTTTTTCTTCCGCGCTTCTGATTATCGTTGCTTCTTCCTCGGCTATGAGCTTGGCCGCATCGTCTTTTGGTATTGAATATTTTTCACGAGACGCATCGATAATTTCTTTTCTATAAGAACGATGCGTTGGCGGAAGAACACGGAGAGTTTCAGCTGAAAATGGATCATAAGATTCGCCATCAATGGTCATTTTCACATAAATTTCTCCAACGGCGAGATTGATCATATCTTTAACATCGAAAAGCGGAGCAAACTCCGGTTTCATTTTAACAGCATCTTCTCCGCCAACACGAAAAGTGATAATACTACCGCAGTTACCAAGCACAGCTTGGTGAACTTTTGTAATAATTTGGCCGACGTATTGATGCGCGATAGTTAAATTCAAGCCATATTTTCTGGCTTCCGACAAAATGTTCTCAAAAGTTTGAGTAACGACGTTCTGAAACTCATCCACGTATAAATAAAAATCTTTGCGTTCTCCCTCTGGGATACTGGCGCGCTCCATTCCCGCTTGTTTTATCTTCGTTAAAAATATAGAACCAAGAAAAGAAGAATTTTCTTCACCGAGACGTCCTTTGGAAAGATTAATTAAAATAATTTTTTCCTCATTCATCAACTTGCTGATATCTATTTTATTTTGTTTCTGACCGAAAATATTTCGCAGAAGCGGATCAGAGAGAAATTGTCCTAATTTATTCACTAAAGGAATAATGGCATCTGTGTCAAATTTCTCTGACCAATCGGCGAATTCAATAGCGAAGAATCTTTTTACCATGTCGTCCGTAATATATTCCACCACCTTCTGCCTATAATTTCTATCCGTTAACATTGAAATCATTCCACGCATTGTGGCATGCGGATAGTCTAGCAATGCCAAACAAGTGAAACGAAACACGTGTTCAAGTCTTGGCGTCCAATTTGCTCCGAATTGCTTTTGGAAAACCTCGATCAATCCTTGCGTTAGTTGAAACTTGAACATCGGATCAACATTAGCAAGTGGATTGAAAGAAGCCGGAAAACTGATATCCGTGGGATCTATGATGCACACATCGTCCATTCGCTCTTTTGGAATATAATCGAGCATTGCGTCTATGACATCACCGTGCGGATCTATCAGACAAAGTCCATGATCATATGTGATATCTTGCCGAAGCATTAATTCTAGAAGTTTGGTTTTACCGACACCTGATTTTCCGATAATATAAAGATGACGTCTACGATCCACGCGCTTGATGCCAAAAATAAATTTTTTCTCTTCTAGAGAAGCCACATAATTGGTCCGTCCAATAAAAGACACATCTTCTGGCTTTACTTTGCCAAAGACAGGTAATTCTGGCGGCGGCGGTCCGTATTTGATTATTTGCACTCGATTTGGCTTCGGCATAATTTTGAAATCTAACGTTTTTATTGTC
>CAYIOX010000024.1:0-8785 GCA_964365245.1 uncultured Candidatus Saccharibacteria bacterium | reverse complement strand
ATACAAGATTATCATTTTGCCCTCTTGCCACAAATGATAAAAGAAGCTAGACCTGATGCAGAAGTGGGCATATTCTGGCACGTGCCATGGCCCAGCCCTGAAGCATTTAGTGTTTGTCCTTGGCGTAAAGAAATTCTTAAAGGAATGCTTGGAGCAGATATCGTGGGTTTTAATACCCAGCAATTTTGTAATAATTTTATTGACACTATTGGAAAGGAAATAGAATCTCTCATAGACCTAGAAACTTTTTCAATAACTCGCGAAGACCACACCACCCATATCAAATCTTTTCCAATCAGTATAGATTTTTCAGATAATAAAGAAAACAAATCAGAGCAAATGGAATTGAATAATCTTGGATCAGAGATTTTAAAGAAACTTGAAATTAAAACGAAATACTTTGGAATAGGTGTTGACCGTCTTGATTACGCTAAAGGAATTCCAGAAAGATTTATTGGCATAGAACATTTTTTCGAAACACATCCTGAATATAGAGGACAACTCACGTTTTTACAAATAGCCTCTCCCCACAGAGAACATTTTGAAAAATATAAGCAATATCAAGATATAATTACAAAAGAAGCAGAAAGGGTTAACCAGAAATTTGAAACAAAAGATTGGAAACCAATCATACTAGAAAAAAATCAATACAATCGCAGAGAGCTTTCAGCTTTATTTAAAATAGCTAACTTCTGTCTTATTACTTCTCTACACGACAGCATGAACCTTGTTGCAAAAGAATACGTAGCAGCAAGAGAAGATTTGCTTGGTGTTCTAATTTTGAGTCAATTTGCAGGAGCTTCTAGAAATCTAAAAGAAGCACTTATTATAAACCCACACAATACAGAAGAAATTGGGTTATCAATTTACACTGCTTTAGTTATGCCAATACCTGAACAGCATCGTCGTATGAATACCATGCGTAATAGCATAAAAGATTATAACGTATATCGGTGGGCAGCCGAACTTATAAAAGCAGTTGCTAATCTTGGCTAGAAAATGAAAAACCTTTTTGAAGATATTTCTGAAATCAAAAAACAGATAAAGAAAACCGGAGGAGTTATGTTGCTTTTAGATTTTGATGGTGTTCTGTCAGCTATTGCGCCCACACCGGATGAAGCCTTTATTTCAGAAGAAAATAAAGTACTTATTAAAGAATATGCAAGACGTTTTCCAGTAGCGATTATAACTGGCAGAGAACTTTTTGAAATTAAGAAAAAAATTGATATAAAAGAACTTTTTTATATTGCAAGCCATGGTCTAGAATGGGAAGAAAATGGTCAATATCATGTTAAAAAAATTCCAAAAGAAACAATAGAAGCTATAGCCTCAGCTAAAAAAAAGATTAAACCCCTAATGAATCGTTACCCAGGTATGATTTATGAAGATAAATCATTTATGCTTGCGGTCCATTATCGAATAATGAATCCAAAATTAGTCAATAAATTTACAAGAGAAGTGACGTCCATCTTAAAACCAATCGTCAAAAAACACAAACTTCGTCTTGATCATAATTTAATGACTTTTGAATTACGACCAGAAATCGATTGGGATAAAGGAGATAGCGTTCTTTTTACGCAAGAGTATTTTAATAAAAAAACGGGTAAAAATTTTATGCCTATTTATATAGGAGACGGATTAACCGATGAAGACGCCTTCATAGCATTAAAGAAAGACGGAATTACTATTAGGATTGGCAAAAACAATGATAGTGTAGCAAAATGGTATATGAAAGACCAAAAAGAAGTAGGTCTTTTCTTGAAATGGTTATTGTCTTTAAAGCAATAAATTATTTTTTATTACCTAAAATATAAACTTACATCCCGTAATACTTTTTCAACTCAACCAACCCATCTTCAATTTTTACACTAGGAATCCAATCCAAGAGAAGCTTTGCTTTGGCTATATCGGCTGATGTAGCTTTGGGTTCAATGCGTGGTTCTATGTATACTATATCTCCACCTATCAAGTTCGTAATCTGATTCACAGAATACATTTCACTCGTGCCGATATTTATGATTTCTCCCTTACTTAAACCTTCTGCTTTCATTGCCTTAATATTGGCATCAACCACATCTTTCACATTAACAAAACTGCGAGTCTGCTTGCCATCACCAACAATAGTCAAAGGTTTATTTTTTTTCTTTAAATCTAAAAATTTAGCAACCACAGAAGCATAATCCCCAGAGCTTGATTGGCGTTTTCCATAAACGTTGAAGTATCGCAAACAGATAGTCTCTAAATTAAAAATCTTCGACCATAGAGCGCAATAGACTTCTCCAATGTATTTGTGCGCGCCATACGGAGATAGAGGGCGAATTTCCATAGTCTCTACTAATGGCATTGTTTTCTGATCACCATATACGGCGCTAGAAGATGCAAAAATCACTCTTTTCACATTACTTAATTTAGAAACTTCTAAAACATTCAACAATCCAGTTACATTTACATCATGCGTTTCGATTGGATTTTGAATAGAATACTCCACTTGAGGCAACGCGGCTTCATGAAAAACATATTGAGCGTCTTTAAAGATTGGCTGAAGCTTTTCTTTTTCCCTTATATCTACATTGTGAAATATGGCTTTTGTGTTAATATCTTCTTTCTTGCCTGAATATAAGTTATCTATGACATGAACCTCATATCCAAGACTGACTAGAGTATCAACAATATGTGAACCTATGAACCCCGCCCCTCCTGTTACAATAATTTTTCCCATTTTTTTAATCTACTTTTTCTTCTTTGAAACACCTACCTGCACAGACAAGCATGCCTTTAGGAAAGCCACAAAAAGAGGATGTGGATTTAGTGGTCTGGATTTTAATTCTGGGTGAAATTGAGTGCCTAAAAAGAATGGATGCTCTTTTTGGGGAAGTTCGGCAATTTCCATAAGTCTGCCATCCGGCGAAGTGCCAGAAAACACCAAACCAGCTTTTTGAAGTCGTTCCACGTATTCTGGGTTCACTTCGTAACGATGACGATGTCTTTCCGAAATTTTGGAAACTCCATAAGAAACGGAAGCCTTGCTTCCGTCTTTAAGGATAGCTGGATAAGCGCCTAGACGCATAGTCGCTCCAAAATTTTTCTCTTTAAGATTCTTTTTTTGTTCCGGCATAATATCCACAACTGGGTGAGAAGTTCTTGGATTAATCTCAGTTGTATTTGCGTCTTCCATATGGGCAATAGTTCGCGCAAACTCGACAACGGCAAGTTGCATGCCATAACACAAACCAAAATACGGAATTTTATTTTCACGACAATACTTAATAACGGAAATCTTGCCTTCTATCCCCCGACTGCCGAAACCACCAGGCACGATTATGCCGTCAAATTTTTCTAGTTCTTTTAAAGATTCAACATCTTTCTCAAATTGTTCAGAATTCAGCCAGACGATCTCCGGTCGACGACCCACAGCGCCTGCAGCATGCTTTATCGACTCAATCACAGAAATATACGAGTCCTCTAATACAAACTCGCCTGTGCCGAAATATTTACCCACAATTCCAATTCTTACCTCTTTGGTAGTGCTGTTCATCTTGGCAACCATAGCTCGCCATTCCTTCATATCTTTCTCGCGTGGCGACATTTTTAGCTTCTTTAAAATACGATCACCCAAACCACCATCTTCAAAATTAATTGAAACTTCATAAATATTTTTAACATTCGGCGCGGAAATAACATCGCCTTTTTCTAAACTGCACATAAACTCGATCTTCTCTTTTCGTTTTTCATCCAAAGGAATATGGGCGCGAGCAAGAATAATATCTGGATTTAAGCCTACGGCATTTAAACTACGAACCGCATGCTGAGTCGGCTTGGTTTTAAGCTCATTTCCACCAGCGCCAAGCGCGGGCACATAACTCACTAATATTAAAACAACATCATGAGGATTCTTGATCTTTAACATTCGAACGGCCTCAAGAAACAAAATATTTTCATACTCGCCCACTGTGCCACCAATTTCTGTAATCGCGACTTTCGCTTTTGCTTTTTCTGTCGCTTTATTGATACGTTCGATAATCTCAAGCGGAATACGTGGCACCACTTCTACTTGTTTGCCTCCAAATTCTAAATTGCGTTCTTTCTGAATCACCGAGAGATAAACACTGCCCGTGGTCATATAATTCGTCCGAGTAAGATCGCGATTAAGAAAACGTTCATAGTTGCCCATATCTTGATCGCACTCTGTGCCATCATCTAAAACGAAAACCTCACCGTGTTCAGTGGGATTCATAGTGCCCGCGTCAACATTCACATATGGATCAATTTTGAGCGCGGTAACCTCTATCCCCCTAGACTGGAGAATCTTACCAATTGAGGCAGAAGCCACACCCTTTCCGACTCCGGACATAACACCCCCCACCACAAAAATGTATTTAGTTTGTTTTTTCATATAATAATTAAAAGATGATTTGAAAGATTTTAAGAGTCGTATCAATCTGCTAAAGCAATTCTGTCCTTGTGTCTCCAAGGACCAAGGCTTAAAAATCTTTCAAATCATCTTTTGTTCTATTTATTTAAATATTTCCTGACTGCCAAGAAACTGGAAATACCCCCAAGGATTATACCTGATAATAAAATAATTGCAAAAATTTGAAAGAAATTTGAAATATAATAATTATAAATATTAAGCCCTAGAAAATCAGTCATATTGCGTCCGAGCCAAATCGTTATTGGCAAAAATAGAATCAGCGTAACGATAGTGGCGACAATTCCATAAATTACACCCTCAATCATAAAAGGACCCCGAACATACATTTTAGAAGCTCCAACCAAACGCATCACGCCTATCTCTTCTTTAGCAATAAAAATAGTCAACTTTATGGTATTAAAAGTCACAATGATAGAAATAATTATCAAAATGACAGTAATCAGAAAACCGAGCCTCTGCGCGCCGGATATTATGGTGTTTAACCGATCCATAACTAATTTATTATTGTAATAATTTGTATGATCAACCACCGAAACCGACCCCACCATCAATGAGGCGTTGTTTGATTTCAAAAAATTCGCGATGGTTTCATATTGAGAAATTTCTCGCGCTTTTACGCCAAATGTCGCCAAGAGCGGATTGTCATTCAATTCATCAAGAGCGGCAATGGTGGGATAATCGCTAGCATGACGAAGACGAAAATCCGCGAGATTGTCTTCAGCGCTCATATAAGAAACTTCCGCCACTTCAGGCAGTTTCTCCAAGGAAGACTTCAAAAACATAATTTTATCTTCTGGCGTATTTTTAGTAATATAAATTCTCACATCAACTTTATCCCTTATGACATTGAGTGAAAAAAGAAACACCGCCTGCAAAAGAATAATGGCCGTGATGACAGAAAGAGTGATGATAACCACAATAACAGCAACCATAGAAACAGAACCGCCTCTTTTGAAGTTTATAAATCCCGCTTTTGTAATTCTTTTTAATTCTGTCATTAGATTAATTATACACGCTATTTTCCATTATTAGTATCTCTAATAACTTTTCCATTTTCCATGGTAATCACTCTTTTGCCGACTGAATCTATAACTCCTTTATTGTGAGTGGCCAAAATCACGGTCGTGCCAAGATCATTTATTTTTTTTAAAATTTGAACTATTTCATGCGTGTTTATCGGATCCAGATTTCCGGTCGGCTCATCGGCAATAATGAGTTCGGGTTGATTGATAATGGCTCGAGCAATTGCCAGCCTTTGTTGTTCGCCTCCAGACATCTGGTTCGGAAAATGATGCAGACGATGGCTTAAGTCAACCAATTCTAAAACATGCGGGACATCCGAGGCTATTTCAAGATCAGTCTTGCCGACAGCCTCCATCGCAAAGGCGATATTTTCATACGCGGTTTTGTTTGGCAGTAATTTAAAATCTTGAAACACAACGCCAATGCGACGACGAAGTTTAGTCAAATCCTTATTTTTTAATTTATGCACATTAAGAGATTCAAAAAAAACCGTGCCGTCGGTCGGGATGTCATACGCCAAGATCATTTTGGTCAAAGTTGTCTTGCCGGCGCCAGAATGTCCGACAATAGAAACAAACTCCCCCGCAGTTATGGTGACAGTAACATCATTTAACGCCACCGCATCTTTGTAAATTTTGGAAACATTATTAAAATAAATCACCTATATATCTTATCACAAATTCTTCTCCGCCTCAATGAAAATATCTATATCGCCACCCAAAACAGCTTCTGTGTTTGATGTTTCCGCGTTGGTTCTATGATCTTTCACCATTTTATATGGATGAAGCACATACGAACGAATTTGGTTTCCCCATTCTATCTCTGTATTTTTCAATTTCATGCTATCTTCCAAAGATTTTTTTTGTTCCTCGGCTTTTTTAAAAATTTTTGCTCGCAAAATAGCCATAGCTTGCTCTCGATTCTGTTCTTGACTGCGTTCTCCGGAGGCATGCACCGCAATACCTGTCGGAATATGGACAATCCTGACAGCTGTTTCTCTTTTATTTACATTCTGTCCTCCTGGTCCAGACGAACGAGCAAATTCTATTTTTAAATCCGCATCTGGTATCAAAATATCTTTCTCTTCCAATTTACTTAATTTGGGCAAAACTTCGACTAGAGAAAAAGATGTATGTCTTAATTTTTTTGCGTTAAAAGGAGAAATACGCACGAGACGATGTACGCCCCCTTCATTTTTCAACACTCCATAAGCGCCCTTGCCAACTATTTCGAAAGAAACATTGCGGTATCCCCCGTGATCATTTTTATGTTCATGGATAAAATTAATCCCCCAGCCTTTTTTATCTACATATTTCATATACATGGACAAAAGCATGCCGGAAAAATCTTCCGCATCGTCTCCGCCCGCGCCGGAAATTATAGTCAAGATCGCATTACCCCTGTTATACCTACCAAAGCCTTCTTTTTTATTTTTCAGCTCGGCAATTTTCTTAATCGTTTCCTGCGCCAGATTTTTGTTCAGCCAAAAATCTGGCTTTATCATTTCCTCTTCCAATTTTTTTATTTGTTCATCTATGCCTTTCATGTCTTGTTCCATAATATTTTTCCTGGAGCCGAGAGTGGGAATCGGACCCACGTTCCTACTTTACGAAAGTAGTGTTCTGCCACTGAACTATATCGGCTGGAGCCGTTGGTGGGGATTGAACCCACGCTCTCGATATTACCAATATCGTGCTTTACCACTAAGCTACAACGGCAAGAAACCAAGGTTTCGAGCACCTAAACATAGTAGTTTATATTTACTTATTTTGCAAAACTATTTTTATCTTTCCTAGCGGACGTCCAACGTCCGTTCCTTAAAATTATTTAATTCTCTTTACATCATTTTTTATCATTTTCACAATTTCTGGAAATTTGGGAACACGAAAATGTCCATTTTTGCTTTTGTAAATAATAAATTTTGCATTCTTTAGTTTGCTTCTGTATTTTTCAGCGTGAGATATTGGAACAACATCATCGTCTTTTGAAAAAATAAAGGTAGTGTTTTTACAATTTTTCTCAATTAAGGATAAATCATTTTTTAGCTTAAAACCACCAACAAGAGCTTCGTTTGGTAAAGTATTATCAAAAGGAGGACAAACAAGATACGTTGATAGTATTTTCTTTGGAAACTTGTTTTCTGACAAGTATTTAGCAAGAAAGATACCACCCAAAGAACCACCAATTAAAATTACATTATTTTTTAAAAAAGGAATATATCTTTCAAACCAAATCTTCCAATCCTCATATTTAGCGTCATCTTGAAGAGGCATACGAGGTTTAATAATCTCAAAACTTTTTCCTAGTTCTTTGTCAAAATAATCTTCAGACCAACGAACTTTTTTTTCAATAGAAATTTTCTTTGTTTTTAAATACTTTAAATAATCCTTTTTGTTTTTAAAAGTATTTCCCCCGTGAATCATTAAGATTTGTGTTTTCTTTTTCATACTCTCACTACTCTGTGTTCATTTTACCACAGTTTCCACTTCGTTTGATGTGCGACTAGTGGACAAAGTGAGAACTGTTATAAGGAACTATAACAGTTATATTTATATACCAGATTTGAGAGAAAAGACTAAAAAATCCTTATAAACTATGTCCTATAAATCCAGCAAGAACTAAAACAACCCCTGCCCCTAAAAGACACCCCGCCATTTTACCCACAGCAGAGCCAACAACGGTTCTTCTGTCGTTAGAAACCGTTTCTGCCCAGTATCCTTCAAAAAGTCCTGCTATGCCATCAGTAATAGCATTGCCAACAACTCCGCCAATTACCGCCCCAGCCACACCCGCAATCTCTCCGCCAATTACCGCCATTAAAGCAAGAATACCGTTATCAATGATTCCGAAAATAACATCGGGCATAACGGATGATATTTTAATTTTGAAAAGTTTTAGCGAAGCAAGACAAAGAATAGCGAGAAGTATTAAAACGTATCCTATGAGTTTTGCCTGATATACAAAGAAAGTGCTTGTGAAGAAAATCACAATACATAAAACAAAAACATTTAATACCGAAGCTACAAGTTTTTTTCTATTCATATTTTAATTATACCAGTTCTCCGTCCAATCAGTATATAAAAAACAGCCTTTATGAATTAAGGCTAAAATCGATGCGCGGCTGATGGGGCTTTCCTTACAGGAACAGTATACCAATTGGCTATTTTATTTCGTCATACTCATAAAATAGCTCAATCGGTTTCAGCACCCATACAGAAGTGATAACATCACTTCTTCAGCCTAAAATAGAAAAAACGCCCGAAGGCGTTTATCTAATTGCGCGGCTGATGGGTGCTGACCCCACGGCCTCCCACGTGACAGGCGGGTGCT
>CAYIOX010000023.1:9430-9537 GCA_964365245.1 uncultured Candidatus Saccharibacteria bacterium | reverse complement strand
TGAGACAGACAAAGATTTGCCAGAAGTGATGGAGAGACCGGTGACAGTCCCGGCGTTGCCTCCGATAGACAATCCCGAAGCTGTGCCTGTTAAATTTGTAGCTACAC
>CAYIOX010000023.1:0-9330 GCA_964365245.1 uncultured Candidatus Saccharibacteria bacterium | reverse complement strand
AGACTGTGCCAGCTCCTGTGGTATATACCCCATTAGTGACAGTCCCAGCGTTGCCTCCGATAGACAATCCCGAAGCTGTGCCTGTTAAATTTGTAGCTACACCGCTCGCAGGAGTTCCAAGCGCTCCACCTGAATATAATAAAGTTTCGGAAGAATCAGGAAGGGTGAAAGTTTTTTCTAAAGTAGTGGGACCTGAGAATTTTGTGAAGCCATTTCCTGTTCCGCCATAGGTGGAAGCAACGACTTGAGTAAGAGCGGCAGAACCGTCAAAATTGTTGCCATAAATCGCGCGAGGAGTAGTCAAGGTAGCTGCGCTACCTGTGGTGTTTTGATTAAGAGTGGGAAAAGAAGTTAGAGACGCAGCACTACCGTTCGGCGCCAAAAAGACTGTGCCAGCTCCTGTGGTATATACCCCATTAGTGACAGTCCCAGCGTTGCCGGAAACATTTCCTGTTATATTTCCTGTCAATCCGCCGGTCGCAGTAGCTGTGCCGAGCGCGATAGTTCCACCAGAAAAAGTCAAAGTGTCTACGGAATGAGTTGCTATCACATCTCCATTATTAAAATCAATTACTCCGCCACTTCCTAAAAATAAATCAGACCAGCCAATGGTCGGAGAACCAAGCGCGTCAGTATTATTTGTATCTGAAACCAGAGATGTGTTGATAGCCACAGAAGACAGATTGTCCAAAGCCACGGTCGCGCCACTACCTCCACTTATTACGATGTCTCCACTGCCCAAAAGCGTAGTGCCATTTATTGTTTTTATATTCGTTCCTGAAACTAAAGCCGTTTGTTTATTATTAAAAATATCCCAATCAGTATCGGACAAGGCACCAATGGTAGAAGTGGAAGCCAAAGCCAAGCTCAATACTTGAGTTGCAAGAGAGAGACCGTTTGCTGTCCCGATAGTAACAGCATCATGTCCTCCGGGAAGAGTGCTAATGACATCATATACGGCATTCTTGGAGGGCGCGTGAGTGGTATCTGCATCCCAACCGACACCATAAACAGTGTCGCTGATATTTGTCGCAGTCAAAGGCGCGCGAACATCGCAATCTGTTTGCGTAGGCAAACATTCCGGATTCAATGTGTCTCCCGGATCATAAAAAGTGCCGTTCCAAACGGCAAAAACCGTTTTTCCAAAAAACAGAATGAGAACAAAAACGGTAAAGAGAATTAACGTTTTTTTGTTTGAAAAAAATCCATTTAAAATTTTCATCTGTAATTTCAATTAGAAAAACCACTTATATTATACAATACATAAACCATGAAAGTAGAGAAGAAACAGAAAAATGTGGATAACTTATATCGCGCCGAGTTCTGTCTCCAATATTTATTTTTGTATCTTGGTTATCAAAATCCCTAAAAGCTTTTTTACACTGTTTTGCGCTTCCGCTTCTGTCTGACTATTGGTAAAATTCTGCCATTCCGCCATTATTTCTGAGTCTTTTAAATCGCGAACGGCATTTTCGAGAGAAAGTCGAGTTTCAAAATCAACTTCAGTGTTCGCCTGCAACACTTTCTTGATAAACATTGAAGCAAAGTTAATCACTTTTTCATTCAAATCAATCTTCACTTGAACAGATTGAACTCCTTGCATTTCTTTCATTAAAGAAAAATAATTAGAAGCAAAGAACACATTGCCAACAATAAGCGCAATCATTAATACTAAAATAATATTTTTTTTATTTTCCATCATTATTATTTTTATCCGCAAACTTTAATAATTTGTCTCGCAAGCTATTACGATATAAATTATACACTAATAATAAAAACACAACAATCAATAAAAGAGTTTTCCAATCAAGATCCGTAAAGAAACCTCGACCAGATTTTAACTCTATATTTTGGTGAATACCAGCCCCTTCTGCAACCACAAACACTTTGCCTTGATAAGAATTGTAGCCGGGCGCTTCAACTAAGAAATAATATGAACCCTCGGGAACAAGGAAGGAATATGTCCCTCTAACGTCGGTGATTTGAGGATTTTCTTGTTGATAATCTTTCGCAGACCATAATTCATATTTTTTGGTAACATTATTCAACGAATAAAAAGACACAATTGCCGATGGAATACGAGTCTCTTTGCCGTTATTTTTCTCATATACATATCCCTCTGGATCAATGACCGTGGTCATCCTCATTTGGCGAGCTCCAAGCGTTTGGTCTATGTAATCGATAATAGTAACGACCTCATATTCACCCGGAACTGAAGGAGAAAAAACATCAGCGGTATATATGCCATCACCATCTAGGTCTTCATATTCAAAACTGGAAAGCACTAATTTATTTTCCACAGAAATAGGGGAAGAAACATTCTCCACTAAGTCATTCATTGAAAAAAGAGCCGAGGCTGTCAGAGACGAGCGATAAATTTCAGTTTTGGATATCCTCGGCGTAGCGGATTTAAATATAAAATAACCAGTAACGCTTCTCGCATTGCTAATCGGTTTAACTACGAGCTTTAATGTCTTACCGGGCAATGAAGATATAGTTTGCGTTACTCCTCCTTTGTCGTTGATAGACATGACGACATTCAAATCAACAAGCTCGGCACCAGTTCGAGCAAACACGAATTCCGCCGGCAAATTTTTCTTTGCGACAAGCGAGAATTTTGCTATCGGCAATCCTTTTATAAGAGTTATCTTACCAGCGCCGACATTATTCTTCAACGTCCCATTTACACTAGAAAGTCCAGGAACACTGAGAGACACTTTGTTTAATTTATCAATATCCGACAAATTTTTTAATCCAACATTCTTAATCGTAGTGTTAAGCACGTCCGCCAAATCCGGAACATACAAGTTTATGCCGGTTAATTTATTCAAATCAGTCAATCTTTTAACATTCACACTTTTTAACGTTCTATCAAGTTCTGGAAACTTGCTTGCAAGGACTCGGACTTCATATGGCAAGGGCGCAAAAACGAAAGTCCTTATGGCTTTTACCGGCAAAAGGTTCCATCTCATTTTAAATGAAATAGGAGTGATTTTTGGAATCTCTACAAGAATGGGTGTTTCTGTAGATTGATTCTTTGGTCTAAAAAAATTCAGAATAGAATTAAAAAAAGAGTTTATATTTTCTCCAGTATTATCTATAACGCTTATGAGAGGATTTTTTATAACTGGAGTTATAGCCGGCGGTAAAACTGGAACAATGGGAGGAAGAGGCACCACTGGAGGCGTCGGCAGTAAAAAACCGCTACTTCCGCCCACACTTGGCGTAGTTGTAACTCGAACACTTGCCGGTCTCCAATCAGTTTTTACTTTAAAATCCGCGCCACTGCAAGAATTCCCGTTTATACAATTAAAATTTATTTGACCGCCGTCAGATTCTACCGTTGCGTAACCCAAAAATTCTCCACTTGAATTTATAGTAACCCCGTCAAAATCAATCCATCCAAGATTTGAGCTCCAAGCAAAACCTGAAAGCGTTCCCTCGCTTGTATTTAAGACACCAGTATTCCCAGTTTGATCTGGACTCAAATTTATCCAGCCATATTGTGCGCTCCAAACATTCCCTGTGAGACCGCTGTCAGTAATGACAACATCGCAATTATCACAACCGAAATTCAACCAACCAATATTTTCTCCCCAAGCATGTTTATAAGTTCCATCGATAGTTCCATTGGTTTCCGAAGCAAGAGCGGATGACGCATAAAAAAAGAGACAAAAGAAAAACGCTAAAAAAACTATTTTTTTAGAAAAATATCCAATATTAACTTTCATTATATTCATAATGATATTTAACATTATAACAAGACCCTCATCAAACTACAATATTGATGAGTCGATTTTTAACATAAATAATTTTCTTTATATCCCTGCCTGTCGTATGTTTCAAAACAATCTCATTATTGAGAGCTTGTTTTTTTATATTTTCTTCTTGATCGCTTGAATCTATCAGCATTTCGGTTCTGACTTTTCCATTTACTTGCACAACGATTTTAATTTCTTCATCTTTTATCAAACTCTCGTCCCATTTTGGCCAACTGGAAAAATTGATTGATTTTTTTTCTCCCAACATGCTCCACAATTCTTCTGCAACGTGTGGCGCAAACGGTGAAAGAATTTGCAGGAATAGCTTGTAATCTTCTCTCGTCACGCCGAAGCCTTTGGCGAAGGCGGATTCCATTTCAGTCGCCAGTATCATCAAAGCGGAAATAGCCGTATTAAAACGCATTTCTTCTATGTCTTCAGAAACTTTTTTGATAGTTTTATGTAAAAGTTTGGTAAGCGTAGCAGAATTTCCTTTGCGGGGTCTCTCGCAGGCTGACGAGCCGAGAGTGAGCGCTCCGCTAGCAAGCGGAGACAGCGACCCCGCAAAGGAAGATTCTGAGGAGCTTACAACTTTCTCTCCTATCCTCCAAACTTTTTCGATAAATCTTCTTGGACCAACCATGCCATCTGAACTCCAAGAAACTGATTGATCAAATGGACCCATAAACATTTGATATAATCGCAAACTGTCTGCGCCATATATTTTTACAATATCTTCAGGGTCTATGCCGTTTCCTTTTGATTTTGAAAACTTTGTTCCATCATAAGCCAGTATCATTCCATGCGACGTGCGCTTCATATACGGTTCGCTTGTGGGCACCAATTTCAAATCGTATAAAAACTTATGCCAAAAACGCGAATACAATAGATGAAGCGTCGTATGCTCCATTCCACCATTATACCAATCGACTGGTGTCCAATATTTTAAATTTCTCTGCGAAGCAAATTCTTTGTTATTCTTTGGATCCATGTAACGCAAATAATACCAAGAACTTCCCGCCCAGTTTGGCATGGTGTCTGTTTCCCTTTTCGCCTTACCCTTGCATAGTGGACATCGAGTGTTCACAAAACTTTTAATATTTGAGAGTGGCGATTCACCACTATCTGTAGGCTGATAATTTTTAACTTTTGGAAGTTCGACGGGCAGATCTTTTTCAGGCACAGGCACCAAACCGCATTTTTCACAATTTATTACAGGTATCGGCTCACCCCAATATCGCTGACGAGAAAAAATCCAATCGCGAAGTCTGAATGTGGTTTTTTCTCTTCCTCCAACAAATTTTATGATTTCTTTCTTGGCTTTCTCGGAATCAAGACCAGAAAATTTCCCAGAATTTATCAACACTCCTGAATCACGGTAAGAATGGGGGGGATTAAAAAATCTATCTAATATTATTTCATATTCAGCACATCTGACATTTTTATCTTTTTTCAGTTCTTCCCACGTCACCCAACACACATTATGAATTTCTTTTTCCACATCGCTTATTTCTAATTTTTCTTCATCCTTTAACTCAAAAACTAAAACACTAAACAAGGCTTTCCTGTTTACGCCTTTGTGAGCAGCGTAGAAATTAGATTCGATCTGACCACCTAAAGTTTTTATGTATTTTAAATTTTTATACCCTGTTTCTTCAAGTATTTCTCTCTTACCCGCATCTATCATATTTTCACCATCTTCTATCCCGCCGACAACAAACGTAGTCCATGGAAATTTTTTCCATTTTAAACAAATAATTTTATTATTTGTTGGATTTATCACTATAGCCTGAATAGCATTTCTCTCAACAGTTTTTTTGTCTAATAAGGGAGGGTTACTTTTATCTATAACCTTTGGAATAACGACTTCTCTATAAGGAATATTATATTTTTTCGCAAATTTAAAATCCCTCTCATCATGCGCCGGCACAGCCATTATCGCTCCCGTGCCATAATACACCAGCACATAATCGGCAATCCAAACAGGCATTTCTTCATTATTGGCTGGATTAATCGCTTTTATTCCTTTTAATTCAATACCAGTTTTTTCTTTGTCTTCCGACGTTCTTTCAACTTCTGTTTTATTTTTTACTTTTTCTATATAACCTTCAACTTCTTTCCAATTTTTAATCTCCGATTTTAACTCATAAACCAACTTATGTTCCGGCGCGAGCACTAAATACGTCGCTCCAAAAATAGTGTCCGGACGAGTGGTAAAAATATTAATTTTCTGCGTTAGGTCTTGACTAACACAGAACTCAATCTCCGCGCCTTCGCTCTTCCCTATCCAATTTCTTTGCTGAATTTTTATTTTTTCTAGAAAATTTACAGTGTCCAAATCTTTATCCAAACGATCGGCATATTTTGTAATAGCAAGCATCCACTGCTCTTTCTCTCGCTTTTCTACGACAGTTCCACAACGTTCGCATTTTCCATCCGCAACTTCTTCATTAGCCAAACCAATTTTATCTTTGGGGCACCAATTGATCGCCATCTTTTTCTTGTAAGCCAAACCTTTCTTGAAAAATTGAAGGAAAATCCACTGCGTCCATTTGTAATATTTTGGATCAGTTGTATTTATTTCTCGGGACCAATCAAATGAAAAACCGAGAGCTTTAAGTTGCCTGCGAAACACGTCTGTATTATTTTTTGTAACTTTGATTGGATGAATGCCGGTCTTGATAGCGTAATTCTCTGTCGGTAAACCAAAAGCGTCCCAGCCTATCGGATAGAGCACATTAAAACCTTCCATTCTGCGTTTGCGAGAGATGATGTCCATCGCAGTATTGGAACGTATATGTCCTACATGCATCCCAGCGCCCGAAGGATATGGAAATTCAATAAGGGCATAGAATTTTGGATTTTTAGAACTGCTTGCCCCGTCCTTGGCGGGATTTTTGGCTTGAAAAATCTTCTTTTGCTCCCAAATCTTTTGCCACTTCTTTTCAATCTTTTTATGATTATACTCTTTCATAATCTTTATATAATAACCAAAAAACCGCCTTTATGCAAAGCGGTTTTTTGGTTATCTTTTGTATTAATAATTCATAGGTTTTGGTTTGCTATATATATTCGGATTTATAGTTTTACTAAAACAATAGTGTCCGGCTGGATGATTCCAATTTACATACCCATCACCACCATATTCAGAATATGTGTTATTTCGCAAAGATAGCGCTTTGTTAAATTCAGCGCAAAGGTTATATGTTGTTTCGCCTGTTTTTACATATCCATACGGTTTTTGCGTTTGAGAATCTGTTTGAGTGATATAGTAGTTATAATTTCCACTTACCATCTCTTGAAGATTTTCTGGCAACATTCCTTTGGTTGAATAAAAATTTTCAACTTGATTATTTATAGTTTGCAAATCATTTACTTTTTGTTCGTCATATTTGATAAGCCTTTGCGTTCGGGGCAAACCAAGCACCGCAAAACCCCAGACAATTGATCCAATGACAATAACTCCGGCGATAATTCTCCAAAATATTCGAGAATTCTTTGTTAATTTTCTTCTAAGATCGGAAATATAGTAAATAAATAAACTAGAAGAAATAACAAGCAAAACCAAAACCTTCAAAAGAAAACCGGCAGTTAATTCTTGACCGTCAATAAAATAATAAACGACTGTTATCAAATCTCCAGCTATAATGCAACCGGAAACAAATAAAGTTACATATGTCAGACCTCTGTGCACAAGAGTATTTTGCATATCTGGTTCTAATCTATATTCTCTTTCCAAGAAATACATTAAAAGAATGAAAATTGGAAGAAGCACCACCAAGGTGGCAACAGGCCAACTAATTGATGAACTCCCGTAATAATTATACCCATTGGTGATTTTAGGATAAGCCGTGTTAATCACAGTAAACAACAAACCGAGAAGATTGCCGACTAACACATATAATGCAACGAAGGCTCCAAAATTCAGAAAAAAATCTTTCGCGCTTGCTTTTGGTTTCATTTGATTTGGTTCCATACTATTTTTGTTACGATTATGATTAATAAAAAATACGACGATACCGACTACAATGCTAATAAATAAAACAAAAGGAATAATTAGATAAACTAAAAACATGTAACTATAATTAAACATAAGATAGATTATACGCTCCAGAGGGCCGTATTGGCAAGTGGAATAATGCGATTATTAGATTTTTCCAACACGCAAAGCTCTCCCGTCTCTGTTTGACCGCCAAACTCTTTCATCATCTCTTCAAGCGCATAACCAAGTGAAAGCGATGAGGAATCAATGGCATAAGAGGTTACAATTACAAAGAGAGGCTTGTTGCTTAAAACTTTTTGAACAGAAGAAAGGAGTTTCGGCAACATTTCTTCTATTTTCCACACTTCCCCTTTTGGTCCCCTGCCAAATTTTGGCGGATCCATGATTATCGCATCGTATTTATTTCCCCTCTTTGCCTCCCGTTCTAAAAATTTTATTGCATCGTCTTCTATAACACGCATGGGCATGTCTTCGAGACCAGAAAGTTTTTGATTTTCTTTTGCCCAATTGAGAGTTTGCTTTGAAGCGTCCAAATGCGTGACTTCGGCGCCAGCGCGCAAGGCAAAAAGACTCGCCACACCCGTATAGCCAAATAGGTTTAAAAATTTTACTTTAGGCGAATTTGGCAAAGGATTTTTAAGAAACGTGTGGGTCCCCTGTCCTCTTGTCTCCGAGGGCGCAGTTTCAAGAAAATCCTTTGCCAAATTCGCCTTTTTTATTTTTTCTTCTATAAAATCCCAATGACTCGCTTGCTCAGGGAAAAATCCCAAATGCCTAAAAGGCGTAGGTGAAGCAAGAAACTTTATACCTCTGTATTCCATCTCCCATTTTTTGTCAAAGGGCATCTTTGACATTTTCCAGCCAGCCTTGGCGCCAACTTTTGAGCTCCAAAATTTGCCATCTGCCTTCGCCCATGCTTCTTTCGTCAACGTCTTCGGCCAAACAGCGTCTTCGCACGGACGCGCAAAAATATACGACCCAAATTTCTCTAACTTTTCCCCTTCTCCCGTATCTAAAAGTTCATAGCTGGTTTTATCCCGAGCGGAATCAAGGGACCAATCTTTTGAACAAAAAATTTTAATTTCGTTTTTCATATTAAGAATTCAATTACATCTCCATCTTTTACTATATACTCTTTACCTTCGGTGCGAACCCAGCCCTTTTCGCGAGCTTTGATGAAACTTCCGGCTTGTATCAATTGTTCATAAGAAACAACCTCCGCGCGAATGAATTTTTGTTGAAAATCGGTGTGAATAGAACGACCGGCAAAGGGCGCAGTGGCTCCACGAAGCGTCGTCCAAGCGCGCGACTCATCTTCACCAGTTGTAAAAAAAGTAATGAGATTTAATAAATCATAACTCGCTTTTATGAGATTATCCAATCCCGCGCCGAAAATAGGATCAACTTCCAAATAAGGGCCTGGAAGTTTTGGAATAAAATCTTTCTTTATATTTTCCGCAACTTCAGAAGTGTTTAACACATATAGTGTTGGTTTTTTAATTCCAGCTTGTTCTAATTCAAAATTTATAACTTCAATATCAAAAAGCGGATCAACTTTATCATGCA
>CAYIOX010000022.1:0-9550 GCA_964365245.1 uncultured Candidatus Saccharibacteria bacterium | reverse complement strand
AAAAAGATTGCCAAAAAATCGTGGCTATCAGTTTAAATCTATTCAAAATGATTTTATCCTTAAAGGTGAAAAAGTGGCGCTTAAAGGTGAGAAATTTTCAGAAATTCGCAAGCGTCTTTCAATAAAAGGGAATAAGCTGAAGATTGGTTAAACAGGCAAAGTTCAAAGCCCAGTTTGCGAATAAAAAAATATGCAAAATTTTTTAAATAAAATGAAATTAATCTGGACGGACACTACGCTACGAAAGAGGGTTTTGTTTGTGTTTTTTGCGTTAATAGTTTTTAGACTGCTTTCCGCTATTCCTATTCCAGGCATTGACACTCTGGCGCTTAATCGTTTTCTTTCCAATAATCAATTTTTTGGCATTTTAAATATATTTTCTGGAGGCGGACTTTCCAATCTTTCCATAATTATGCTTGGTGTTGGTCCATATATCACTGGTTCGATTATTATGCAACTTTTGACTATCATGGTTCCCGCTTTGAAAAAGATTTATCATGAAGAAGGAGAGGCTGGCAGAAAAAAATTCACTCAATACGGCAGAATTCTTACTGTGCCCTTGGCTGGTGTTCAGGGTTTTGCTCTTCTGGCAATTCTTGAAAGTCAGAATATTTTGTTAAATTTAACTGTTTTTGACAGGATTACAAATCTGATTATTGTTGTTGCCGGATCGATGTTATTGATGTGGATTGGAGAGCTTGTGTCAGAATTCGGCATTGGCAATGGTGTGTCGCTTATAATCTTTGCTGGTATTGTTTCGCAACTTCCATCGACAATCAGTCAAATGATTTTTACTTTTGACGTTTCTCAAATTCCGCTTTATCTTGGGTTTGCTGTGGCTGGATTGCTTGTTGTCGCGGGTATTGTTCTTGTGACCGAAGCCGAACGTCCGATCCCAGTGACTTATGCCAAGCGTGTGAGGGGTATGAAGATGTATGGGGGTGGTTCTACTTATATACCGCTTCGAGTGAATCAAGCGGGAGTGATTCCAATAATTTTTGCTCTCTCCATTCTACTTTTTCCCCAAATGATTGGCACTTTCTTGTCTCGTTTTGATGGCGTAATAATTTCCAAAATCTCTGGCTTTCTCGTGTCTTTTACTCAGACTTCTCTTCTTTACGCAGTGTTTTATTTTATTTTGGTATTTCTTTTCACTTATTTTTACACTGCGGTTACTTTTGATCCTGAGGCGCTTTCAACTAACTTGCAGAAAAATGGAGCTTTTATCCCAGGCATTCGTCCGGGCGTGTCAACATCCGAATACATTTCAAAAGTCTTAACTCGAATTACTTTACTTGGAGCATCATTTTTAGGGTTTATTGCAATCTTGCCCCTTGTAATGCAACATATTACCGGTATCACCGCTCTTGCTCTCGGTGGCACATCGATACTCATTGTTGTTTCTGTTGTGCTTGATTTGATAAAGAAAGTAGACGCTCAGGTCTCAATGAGGGAGTATTAAATTTGATTTTTCTAAAAAAACGTGTAAACTTTGCTTATGAATTCACAAACTAAAGCTTTTGTTTTTTTTGGTCGGTCTGGTTGTGGCAAGGGGACTCAGGTAAAACTCTTAATGGATTTTTTAAAAAAAAGAGGGCAAACTGTTTTATTTATAGAAACAGGCAGTTTTCTCAGACAGCTTTCAAAAGAAGAAAATTTAACTGGAAAAAATGTTCACAATATTTTAAAAGATGGACACCTAATTCCAGTTTTTATTCCTATATGGATTTGGACTGATTTTATGATGAAGAATTTTTCTGGGACAGAAGATATGATCTTTGATGGTGTTTGTCGTAGACGTGAGGAGTCGGTGGCTCTTGATTCTGCCTTTGATTTTTATAAGATAGAAAAACCGAACATTATTTTGATAAATGTTTCGGAGGAGTGGTCTTTTGCCCGAATGATGGAGCGTAAAAGGGTGGACGATACGCCGGAGAAAATTCAAAATAGATTAAACTGGTATGAACAAGACGTTGTTCCCTCTATTGAGTATTTTCGTGGTAAAGAAGGTTGTAATTTTGTAGAAATAAATGGCGAGCAAGGCATTGAAAATGTGCATAAAGATATTATTAAGGCTCTGGGATACTAATATGCAAGAAACGATTGTAATTTCGCTCGGTGGTTCGCTCATAGTTCCCGATCAGATAGATACGGATTTTTTGAAAAGTTTTAAAACCTTGATTCTTTCTCATGTCGTTGAGGGTAAAAAATTTGTGATTGTGACTGGAGGAGGAAAAATTGCTCGCCGATACATGAATTCAGCTAAAGAATTCGGAAATCCTTCAGATGAAGATTTACATTGGATTGGTATTGCCTCTCTTAAATTAAATGCTGAATTGGTTCGAGTTATTTTTGGAAAATATGCCCAGACCAAAGTGGTTTCTAATCTGGGTGAAGATTTTGATTTTGAAAAACCGATTGTTATTGGTTCGGCTTACAAGCCAGGGCACAGCACTGATTGGGACGCAGTTTTAGCTGGAAAAACAGTTGGTGCAAAAAAAATCATCAATCTTTCAAATATAGATTACGTATACGATTCTGATCCAAGAAAAAATCCAAAAGCAAAGAAATTTGAAAAAATCTCTTGGTTAGAATATAGAAATCTTATTCCAAAAGACTATACTCCAGGCTTGAACTCACCGTTTGATCCCACAGCTTCTAAAATGGCAGAGGAGGAAGGTATGCAAGTTATAATTATGAATGGAAAACCGATCGATAATTTGGCAAAGTGTTTAGATGGAGAGAAATTTTCTGGAACAGTAATTACTTGAAAAAGTTAAATATCAATTTTTTTCGGTACAGATTTTTTGAAGCTTAAAAAATCCTGAAGTTCTCGGCTCGTCAGCCTCGAAACCCCTTCAAAAATTATATTTAACTTTTTCAAAATAAACAAAAATGATAATAATTAAAACAAAAGAAGAAATAGAAATACTTCGAGAAGGTGGCAAACATTTGGCGTCTGTTATTTATGCTGTGAAAGACAAAGTTGTCCCTGGTGTTTCTACAAAAGATTTAGATATTTATGCTGAAAAATTAATTCGTGAAATGGGGGACGAGCCAGCTTTTTTGAACTATCGTCCAGTCGGCGCGAAAACCGCTTTTCCTGCGAGTCTCTGTGTTTCTGTTAATGATGAGGTGGTGCACGGTATTCCGAGTTACACAAAGATATTGAAAGAAGGCGACATAGTTTCACTTGATTTGGGTCTCAAACACAAAGGTCTCTTTACGGATATGGCTATTACGGTGCCCGTGGGAACTGTAAGCCTAGCTAGTCAGAAACTCCTAGATATCACTGAGCAGGCTTTAATGGTTGGCATAAATGTTGCATGTGGTGGGTATACTGTGGGAGATATTGGTCATGCCATTGAGGGTTTTATTCGCGCTCAAAAAAATAATCAATATGGAATTGTAGAAGTTCTTTCTGGACATGGTGTCGGGCGCGCTATTCACGAGGATCCCTATATTCCCAATTTTGGAAAAGCTGGAAAAGGAGAAAGATTGGTTCCGGGTATGGTGATAGCCATAGAGCCGATGATAAATAATGGCACAAAGAATGTAACCATAGATGATGATGATTGGACTTTTCGCACAGCTGACAATAAAAAAAGCGCCCATTTTGAACATACTATTTTGATAACAGAAGGGGAACCGGAGATTTTAACGAAAATTTTGTAAAACAAAACCTCTTCAAAAGTTTATTTTACAAAGTTTTTTCTTTTATTGTATAATAAGACTAATGGAAAAATCCTTTTTTAAGGAAATGCCGAAGTTTAAAACTCCAGAAGAGGAGCTCAATTATCTGCGGGCTCATGTGGCAAAACGAGAAGCCGAACTTGTTCAAACAGGACATTTTGAAAATGCCAAAGAAAATGCAACCAAGGAGGTGGTGGGAGCTTATCGAGATATACCTGCGGAAAATCTAGTGCACAGCAGTCATATAATAAACGAAAAAGAGGCGCAGGGTATAGTGTTGGCTCTTCGTCCCGAGTCTCACGATAGTGTGATGGAAGAGTTCCTAGGCATTGTTATCACCAAGGGGATAAGAAATGCATTATCTGTTTGTGAAGCTATGGACAATCCGCACATTGAAGATGATTTTCACAGGATTCTCGTTCAATATTTGAAGACTGGACAAGCGATATCTGGCGTAAAAGAAGGCACGCCTCTGTCTAAATCTCTCAATATGACTCTTTTTGAAATCACTCTTCCACCTCCAGCAGAGGAAGCTGATAAATCAAAAGGTTTTAAGGAATTTATCGGCGCCATGGAGCAGTTTTATGCTGGCATGCAATCTATTGCTCCAGATAAAAAAAATGAAAAAGAAGTTTATTTCACGCTCGAAGTTGCCTTAAGCGGAGAGAGCGATGAAGTAGTGATTTATGCTGGAATTCCAAACAAACATTTATCGCTTTTTGAAAAGCAGATTTTGGCATTTTATCACAATGCGAAAGTTCGCGAAGTTGCGGATGATTATAATATTTTTAATGTTTCGGGTGGGTCAGTCGGGGCTTATGCCCGTCTTTCAGAACGTGGCGCGCTTCCAATAAAAACATATGACAATATAGAACACGATCCGATGAATATGATATTGAATGTTTTTTCTAAATTAAAAACGGTCGGCGAAGGCGCGGCGATTCAGCTCATTGTGGCGCCTGCTGGCGATAAATTTATAAATGAATTTCATATGATTTTGAATGATGTAAAAGATGGCATGTCTGTCAAGCATGCTTCTGACAACTTATACAAATTCAACAAAGCGTTTATCCATGCCAGTAAGAATCTTTTGTTTGGACATAAAGAAAAAAAAGATGTTGACGGCAAGGTGAATGACATAAAGGGAGGGCGCGCGGTAGACGAAGGGGCGATTGAGAAGATAGGCAATAAAATGAAGAGTACTATTATGAAAACCAATATTCGCATTATTGCTTCGGGCGAGACCAAAGAGCGCGCCAGCGCCATTCTGCGAGAAATAGAGTCTTCTTTTAATCAATTTTCTGAAACGGCCAGCAATTCATTTATTTTTGAAGAAGCTCGCGGTGGTGATTTAAAACAACTTTTTCATGATTTTTCTTATCGTTCTTTTTCGTCTGATAATATTATGCCCCTTAATTTAAAAGAACTTTCTTCTGTATTTCATTTTCCAGTCGGTCTCGGCAGTCAACCGCAATTAAAAGAAGCAAAGGCCGGTATTGCTCCCGCGCCCCTTGAGATGGGACAGGAGGGAATAATTCTAGGAATAAATAGTTATCGTGGGAAGGATACTGAAATTCATTTGACGCGCGAAGATCGAATGAGACATTTTTATGTAATTGGTCAAACTGGAACAGGTAAGACGAATGTGATGCTCAATATGATTACACAAGATATAAAGAATGGCGACGGATGTTGTTATATTGACCCGCACGGCACAGACATTCAGACTATACTCTCGCGAATTCCCAAAGAACGCATTGATGATGTTATTTATTTTGATCCGGCTTATACAGCCAGACCGATGGGTCTCAATATGCTCGAATATGATCCGAAGTATCCCGAGCAGAAGACTTTTGTGGTAAACGAGCTTATGGGTATTTTCAACAAACTTTTTGACATGAAGATAGGAGGCGGAGCGATGTTTGAACAGTATTTCAGAAACAGCGCTTTTTTAGTGATGGAAGATCCGGAATCTGGTTCGACTTTGCTCGAAATTACCAGAGTCTTGGGAGATAAATCATTTCGCGATATGAAACTCGCAAAATGCAAGAATCCAATTATAAAACAATTCTGGATTTCTGCTGAACAGACTACGGGCGATCAATCTCTGGCGAACTTTGTGCCCTATATTTCTTCCAAATTTGATAATTTTATCAGCAACGACATCATGCGTCCCGTCGTGCTTCAACAGAATTCTGTTTTCAATTTCAGAAAAATTATGGATGAGAAGAAAATTCTTTTAGTAAATCTTTCCAAGGGCAGACTCGGCGACATAAATGCAAATTTAATCGGACTTGTTTTGGTTGGTAAAATCCAAATGGCCGCTCTTTCTCGGGTGGATATGTTTGGCAAACCAATGAACGATTTTTATCTTTATATTGATGAGTTTCAAAATGTTACCACCGATTCGATCGCTTCTATTTTGTCTGAAGCTAGAAAATACAGACTTTCACTCAACATAGCCCATCAATATATAAGTCAGCTTGAAGATAAAATAAAAAATGCCGTTTTTGGCAACGTCGGTTCTATGGCTGTGTTTCGCGTGGGCACGGAGGATGCGACATTTCTAGAGCCAAAATTTAAACCAGTGTTCTCTGTTCAAGATATAACTAAACTTGATAATTATAATGCTTATATGAGTATGCTTATAAAAGGTCAACCGACAAAACCTTTTAATTTAAGAACATTGCCACCAGAAAAAGGCAATCCAGATATCGTAGATAATCTAAAAGAACTTTCTTATGTCAAATATGGCAGAGACAGGGAAGAAGTGGAAGCGGAAATAATGGAAAGATATAAAACAATGGAATAAATTCCATTGTTTCAAGATTTAAACATAGAAAAATTTAAATATTTAAATACAAAAAACATTAATTCTTTAAATTTTTTCATCTTTACATATTTAAATAAAAATTATGGCAACTATATCAAAATTTGAAGATTTAATTTGTTTCTCTAAAGCTAGAGAATTAACTAAATCTGTCTATAAAGAATTTAAAGATTGTAAAGATTATGGCTTTAAAGATCAAATTACTCGGGCAAGTGTTTCGGTCTTAAGTAATATTGCGGAGGGTTTTGAAAGGGGAACTAAAAATGAATTTTTGAATTTTCTTTATATCGCAAAAGGTTCTGCTGGAGAAGTTCGTGCACAGCTTTATGTGGCGCTTGATGCTGGATATTTAAATCTTGAAACATTTAAATATTTAAATAATTTAGCATCAGAATGTTCTCGCTTAATTCAAAGTTTTTCTGAAAAAGTGAAAAAAGGTGCAAGTGCTGGCACACAATTCAAAAAACTAGAAAAAGACGATCCAATGAAAGAGATTTTGCGTGTTCAGGCACCAGATGTTTACAAGCGTTTTTATAATGATTAATTTTTGGGTTGTTTAAATATCTGCATCCTTAAATCTTTGAATATTAAAATTTTTAAATATAAATATATTTATGAAAGAATTTGGGATAAAAAGAGAAAATGAAGAACGTCGAGACGGTGGATGTGGTGTTGTTTTTGATCCAAAGACGCAAAAATATGCTGTCGGTTTAAATAAAACTAATAACACTTTTTGGCTTTTTTCTGGTGGAGTTGGATCTGAAGAAAATATTCAAGATGGTGTTTTAAGGGAAGTTACGGAAGAGAGTGGGTTATATGATTTTTTTTATGTAGAAAAAATAGCGGAAGCTTTATGTCATTACCACAATAGTTTAAGGAATGTAAATCGTGTCGGGCATGCGACCTGCTTTCTTATAATACTCAGAAGCGCAAGTCTTACATCCACAAAGTTAGAAGAACATGAAAAATTTATATTAAAATGGGCGGATCCAAAAGAAATTTTGTTGGATTGGGAATCAAAGAATGAGAAAAAAGGATATGATCATTGGATTTATTTTTTAAAAAAATCCGTCAATCGTGCCATTAAATTAGGTTATGATAAATTGAATACAAGTTTTGATAATTAAGATTTTGCAAAAGTATAATTTTCTGCTAATATAGCAGTATTATAATTTTTTTAGTTTTAATTTGGTAAAAATATGAAACATCCAAAAGAAGAGAAGACATATGTAATGATAAAGCCGGACGGAGTCCGAAAGGGTCTCACCGGAGAGATTATTCGTCGTTTTGAACAGCGGGATTTAAAAATCGTAGCCTTGGAGATGTTTCAGCCTTCGCATGATCAAATTGATAATCATTATCCAAAAAATGAGGAATGGATTACTCGGCTTGGCAAGAAAACTCTTTCTACTTATGAAAAATATGGTTATGACGCCATGCTTGATTTTGGAACCATTGAACCGGAAAAAATTGGTCCAGAGATTCGAAAGTGGCTTATTGATTATATGAAGTCTGCTCCGTTGGTAAAAATGGTTGTGCAGGGTGTTCACGCAGTTGATGTCGTTCGCAAGATTGTCGGACCCACTATGCCGTATTTGGCTGATATGGGCACAATTCGCGGAGATTTTTCTATCGATTCTCCCGCGCTTGCCAATAAAGAAAAACGCGCGGTAATGAATATTGTGCATTGTTCAGAAACTCCCGAAGAAGCGGAACATGAGATAAAGCACTGGTTTGATAAAGGTAAAACTTACGACTATAAACGTTTTGGGGTGGATGAATAAATAATTTTAACAAAATCCCCGAAAGGGGATTTTGTGTTATTATGTGTTTTATGATTAAGGTGATTATTTTTGATGGGGTTGGTTTAATAACGCACCAAGAGCCACTTAGCGTGGGTCTGGCTAGAGATTATAAAATTCCGCTAGAAAAAACGCTTCCTTTTTTCAAAGGTGCATTACAGGATTGTGTGGCTGGGCGTTCTGATCTTAAAGAAGTTTTTCTTCCATACTTAAAAGCTTGGGGATGGAACCATGGAGTAGATGCCATGCTTGATTATTGGTTTGAGAGAGATCACAAAATAGATACAAACATAGTTGCTTTTATTGGCGATTTGAAACGCAAGGGGATTCTATGTTTATTAGCCACAAACAATGAAAAATATCGTTTTGCTTACATGCTTGATAAGATGGGTTTCGGAAAAATATTTGACAAGGCATATTGTTCGGCACATTTAGGTTGTAAAAAACCAAACAAGCAATTTTTCTCGAAAATATATAATGATTTGGAAAATATTAGTAAGGAAGAGATTTTATTCTGGGATGATAAAGCTGAAAATGTAAAAGGAGCTAAAGATTTTGGCATTCATGCAGAACTCTTTGTGTCATTTAAAGATTTCAAAGAAAAGATAAAGAAATATTTACCTATATAGACTTTCTTATTTTTTCACAAACTTTTTCTAACTCTTTTTCTGGAGTAATTTCTCTACTACCGGGACGGTAGAGGAATTTTCGTGGATCATATTCTAAAATTCCTGCGTCTCCCTTTTTTCTAGGAACAACATGTAGATGAAAATGGGGCACAGCTTGGCCTGCAACTTTATTTTCATTCCATGCATAATTGAAACCTTCTGCTTTAAAAGTTTTTTTAAGTGCTTTTATTATTTTTATTCGTATTTTTTCTATTGCAATTCTTTCTTTTTCGGTTAAATCTCCGTATGTTGCGACACATCTTCGTGGCACAATCAAAATATGTCCCGGAACAATGGGAATATTTGTTGGAAATGCCCAGGCTAACTTGTTACCAATAATTTCACGTTCTCTAACCTCAATTTTTGTGCAAAATACACAAATTTCTTTGGTTTTTTTGTTCATGAAAGTGATTATAGCATTTTTAAAAACAGAATTTAATTCAGAAACAAAAAATTGATTCTGTCTAGTTGCAAGAATTTTTGAAGAGCCTATAATTTAAACAGGGTTATTTCCGATTATTACCTAGAACACTAATTTATGGGAGTCTCGATCGTGT
>CAYIOX010000021.1:0-9842 GCA_964365245.1 uncultured Candidatus Saccharibacteria bacterium | reverse complement strand
GGCTTGGTTGGGAAAAAAACTAAAGCGATGATGAATGCTGTGGGGAGGTAGAGGGGGGGCATGGCTGTGTCTATGTGTCTTCCTTTTCTTTTTAATGTGTGTAATAATTTTAGAATAGAAATTATTTTAAAATAAATGCGTCCATCAAAATTCACCCTTTTGTTTTTATTGTTCGTTTTTATCAATATTTTTTCTGTTTCGGCGCCGAGAGTTTATGCTGATACTCATGTGTCTGGTAAGATAGATGGAAATATTACTTGGACTCTTTCAAATAGTCCCTACATCATTGATGCGTATGCTTATATTTCCAGTTCTTCGTCTCTTAGTATTGAGCCGGGTGTTATTGTAAAATTTGCTCCATATGCTGAACTCGACATGAATGATGGCGGATCTTTACAAGCGGTTGGCACGTCTGTAGCTAAAATTTATTTTACAAGTCTTATTGATGACGAAATAGGAGGAGATACGAATGGCGATGGGTCTACAACTTCTCCAAATATTAACGATAATTCGACTATGTGGCAGGGTATATATGCATCGAGCAGTCCCGGTTCATCTTCTGACCATTTATTTTTTAAAAATACCATAATTCGCTATGCGTATAATGGACTTTCCGTTTGTGAATTTTTTGATGTTGATATCCAAGATTCTATATTTGAAAAAAATCACAATGGGATTGATGATTGCGGGAATTCTCATGTAACTATTTCCAATACTAAAATAATAAACAATCAAGTCGGCATTTATCTTAACCAAGCGGATTACGCGCCGAGTTCTGTCTATCAAATAAATAGTCTTTCCATTCATGACAATATTGATTATGGAGTTTTAAACGAAACTCATGGTCCTTATCCGGTTAAAAATTGGCAAAAGCCACTTTTATGGTTTGCAAATTTATTTAGACCAAATCATGCGCTTGCCCAAGAAAATGGGACGTATGATTACACTTTAGATTTTAGGAACACTTGGTGGGGTGATGTTTCAGGGCCGATGCATTCTTCAAATTTTAATGGTTCGGGTGATGTTGTTTCCGACTATGTTTTGTTTACACCTTGGCTTACAAGTGATCCGTTTGAAGAATCTAGTTGTTGTTCCAATGTTCTCTTTTTGCCGGGAATAAAAGGCAGTGTTCTTAAAAAAGGTTCTGACACACTTTGGCCACCCACCATATTTAGTGTCAACGATGTGTCCCAGTTGGCGTTGACTACAGAAGGTGAAAGCGTGAATGATATCCATGTTGATGGTATTTTAAATAAATTTTATTCTGCCGAGATATATGTTCCATTTTCAAACTTTATGGATAGTATCACTGGTAATGATAAATTAATAAAAGAATGGTTACCACTTGCCTATGATTGGAGATTTTCACCAGAGGAAATATTGAGTGATGGGATAAAAACAGAAAATGAAACCTTGGATGTTATAAAAGAAATAGAAAAATTGGCAGAACATTCAAAGACAGGAAAAATTGCGATCGTTTCTCATTCTATGGGAGGACTCTTGGGAAAGGCGATTATTAAGAAGCTCGATGAGGAAGGGAAAAGCAATTTGATAGATTCTTTTATAATGATTGGCACACCTCAACTTGGCACGCCACAAGCGATAACTTCAATACTGCATGGAGATGGAGAAAATATTCTTGCTGGATTTATTACTAATCCAATTGGTATACGCAAAATAGCTCAGAATATGCCTAGTGCTTACAATTTACTTTCATCTTCTAAATATTTTGATAATGTGTCAGATTCAGTTATCACTTTTAATTCTAATGCCCTATTTACAAAAGAATGGAGAGATTTTTGGGGACAGTCAATAAATATTTATTCAAGTTTTTTCCAATTTATGACTGGAACGGGTGTGGAGCGTATCAAGCCTGTCGAGCAAAAATTGCAAGATCCTGAAGTATTACTATTTGAGCTTATGGCTGATGCTTTTAATTTCCATAACACATATGATAATTATCAATTTCCTGAACATATTCGTGTTGTGCAGATTGCAGGGTGGGGTAGTCCGACAGTGAAAAGTGTTGAATATAAAAATAGTCACGGAGCCCCGAGTTATGAAACTCTTTTTACCGTTGAAGGAGATAGGGTTGTTGTTTATCCAAGCGCTATTTCTTCGATTGCTGATGAGACGTATTATTTTAATATAATAGATTACAATAAAGCGTTTAATTCTAATGCTCAACATCGCGATTTACTTAGCACAAACACACTACAGAACTTAATACAATCAGTAACTAAAAAAGAAGATATTATAAATATAGATTTTCTATCAACCACAAAACCGCCAGTAACAAATCTCAGTGACCAACTTATTGTAAGCACCCATTCTCCTGTAATTCTTGGCGTTCACGATCAGCTTGGAAATTTCACGGGGATTGACTCGAATCAAGATTTATCAGCAGATATTCTCTCTGTTTCGGAAGATATTCCTGGAAGCGCTTTTCTTTACACGAGTGGAGGTCAAAATATTTTTCTACCAAAAGAAGGCAATTATAATTTCCTTTACAAAGGAACAGGTAGTGGGCTAACTACGGTAGTAATTGAAAATTTTTCTGCTGATGTTACGACTCCAGTGGCTTCATATACTGATATTCCAACAACAGTAAACACGACGGCAAATTTTACAGTGGAAAGCGTTGATCCAGAAAACACTGAAATACAACTTGACATAAATGGAGATGGAAAAACTAAAATAGTTAAATCTGATGATGCCACTTTGTCTTTAAATGAACTCGTTACTCTTATTAAAGAAAAGATTTCTATTTTGGTTATTAAAGACAAGGTTAAACAAAATCTCTTGAAACAAATATCAAATTTAGAAAAGAAGATTGAGAATAAAAAGCAAAAGAATTTAAAAATAATTAATAATCTTGAAAATAAAATTTCTAGAAAAGAGATAAAAGGCAAGATAGATTCAGCTAATGCGACCGAGATTGCAAACTTGTTAAATATCCTTGAGGTTCAAGCTGAAAATATTGTCCTTGATTCTGTCATATTAAATGATCTTAAAATAAAAATACAGTCGTTGAACATTAAACAAAATCTAAAAAATGATCTTTTGAAACGTATTGAAAGATTAGAAAATCAACAAGGTCTTGTAAGAATTTTATCTAATCTATCAAAAAACATATTAAAGAAAGCTGAAAAAGGCAAAATCGCGGATACTGACGCGCAAGGAATTATTAATTTACTCAATCAGATTGAGAGTATGGTATAATTAAAAATATGAGCACAAGAAAAATTACGTTAGGTTTATTATTTTTTTCTTTAATTGGTTTAGGAATGGGTATTTTTTTGTTGAAGTTTTATGACTGCGGGTATAGTATTTTCTGCTATAACTTAATAACTACATCCAAAGCGCTTTTCTACGGCATGTCGGCGTTGGCGTTTATATTTTTCATACTTGCATTTTTACCTCAAGCTTTTTCCGCTTGGAAGAAGTTCGCAATATGGTTTATTCCTCTTGCGACATTGCTTTTTATTTTTTACCAAGGCCCAAGTGCGGGTGATTATTTTTCTCCATATCCCGAACAAGTATTTCGTTGGGTGAGTGTTGTTTATGTTGTTGTGAGTATCGCAATTATTTTGGTATCTTCAAAAAACAAAAAACAATCTACTTTAGTTTAGTAAAGTGGATAGAATTTTAACGTTAAAATTGCAGTTTTACACTATTTTTAACTTTTAAGAGATGGTAGGATATAAGTGTGGTAGTAGCCGAGAGAAAAATACTTTCAATAGTTAAAAATAAGCCATATTTTATGGATGGTAATTTTGTGCTATATCATGGGGATTGCCTAGATATTTTAAACCAACTTCCAGGAAATTCTGTTGATATGATTTTTGCTGATCCCCCTTACAACCTTTCAAACGGAGGGTTTACTGTTCATGCTGGTAAAATGGTAAGTGTAGATAAAGGTCTATGGGATATAAGCAAAGGGTTTTTAGATGACTACGCATTTCATTATCGTTGGCTTGAAGCATGTAAAAGAGTTTTAAAATCAAATGGCACATTATGGGTAAGTGGAACATATCATTCTATTTATCAATGTGGTCATGCTTTACAATCTCTCGGCTATCATATTCTAAATGATATTTCATGGTTTAAACCAAACGCCTCACCAAATTTGAGCTGTCGTTTTTTTACTGCGAGCCATGAGACAATAATTTGGGCAAGAAAAGACAAAAAAGCCAAACATACTTTCAATTATGAATTAATGAAAAATGGAAATTGGCCAGAAGATAAATTAAAAAAAGATGGATTGCAAATGCGTTCTGTTTGGGCAATGGGGACGCCTAAGCCAGAAGAAAAGAAATATGGAAAACATCCAACACAAAAGCCGTTAGACTTATTAAAACGCATAGTTTTATCTAGCACAAACAAAGGTGATGTTATCCTTGATCCTTTTACTGGAAGTTCTACCACAGGCATAGCATCAGCAATGCATGGTAGAAAGTTTATTGGTATTGATATGGAAAAAGACTACCTTGAATTATCAAAAAAGCGTTTTGCTGACTTAAAGAAATAAAATGAAAATAATTACCAGACAAGTCGCTATAGATAATTTAAAAAAGTACATTGGCAAAGATTTGCGTGCTTTGGCTTTAAAATACAAGATAACTACCTACGAGACGGGAAAACAGAATAAGGGTTGGAAGGGTTTGATTCTGGAAAGGTTAGCTGGTTTGGAAAATAATATTTCAAAAGCACCAAATGGTTTATCGTGGGAATTAAAATCTGTTAGTTTCCACAATAAAAAAGAAATACTTACTCCAAAGGAGACAATGGCTATCACAATGATAAACCCAGAAGAACTAAAACAACATTCATTTTTTGAAAGTCATTGTTGGGCAAAATTAAAATCAATTATTTTCTGCGCTGTAATGTGGCATGGTCAAAATGCAGAAAAAGCGGAACTTATTAAGGTTGTAAGTTTAGATTTTCTTGAAACTGATGAACTTATACAAGAAATAAAAGCTGATTATGATTTCATTCGCAATAAATTAAAAACACAAGGTTTCAAAACATTAACTGGCAAAGATGGAAAATGGATACAAGCAAGAACAAAAGGAGCAGGACACGGTTCTACAAGTAGAGCATTTTATGCTCGGACCTCATTAGTTAAAAAGATTTTTGAGACAGAAAAATAAACATGAATATAAGAAAAAAAATGTTTTTATTGTTTGTTTTTTCCTTAGTGGGTTTTGGGGTTGGATATGTTTTAACTAATTCTATTCAGTTTAAAATTTGTGTTGTGAATAAGATTATCACTGATGCAGGATGTATAAATTTTTATGAACGTATCGGTAATCCACTTTTCTACGGCATGTCGGCGTTGGCGTTTATATTTTTCATACTTGCATTTTTACCTCAAGCTTTTTCCGCTTGGAAGAAGTTCGCAATATGGTTTATTCCTCTTGCGACATTGCTTTTTATTTTTTACCAAGGCCCAAGTGCGGGTGATTATTTTTCTCCATATCCCGAACAAGTATTTCGTTGGGTGAGTGTTGTTTATGTTGTTGTGAGTATCGCAATTATTTTGGTATCTTCAAAAAACAAAAAACAATCTACTTTAGTTTAGTAAAGTAGATAGAATTTTAGCGTCTGTTGATAATATCTCAGTTTGTTGTATGCTTATTGCAAGTTATGAAAATTCTGTTCATTTTATTAGGAGTGTTGAGCGGGTTCGGTCTAATCTTTCTCCTTCTCATAGCGTCCGCTATGATTGATAATCATAGAGAAAAGAAGAGGATTAGGAAACTATGATTTTCGTTCCATGTGCCCCGGCCCACTCTGGCCGGTGTTTTTTTATAAAAAATTGCAGTTTTGTTTAGTTTTAAATTGTTATATAATAAAAGTTATGAAAAATTTACAAAAAGGTTTTATTATTCCTTTAATAATTGCAATTATGGCAGTTCTAGCAATAGGTGGCGGTGTATATGTTTATGAAAATAATAAAGCGGAAAAATCTACCGTTGTTAACACTGAAACACAGGAATCAAATCAAGTTCAACAACAGAATAATACCAAAAATTATTCTAGTTGGAAAAATTATGAAAATAGTAAATACAAATTCAGTATTCAATATCCGCAGACGAAATATTCCGATGATAAAAAAGCTAGAGAAAATGGAATTTATTTACATCCTGCGATAAAAACCGCGTATTTTTATCCAGACAATGTGACACTAAGCTTTAGTGCTAACGAGGTTGAATGTAGTCGCTTTGGCGGTTATAAAAAACCAGATGGTCAGACATTGACCGCTGGAACAATCCTGTTTCAACATGTGTCAGAGATAGTTAAAACCCCTCAAAATAAATTAATTGACAACTACGAAGTTCTTGATAAATACTTCTATACCAAAAACAATACCTGTTACTCCGCTACATTACATACATTCACCAGCGTCTCAAAGTTAGATTTAAGCGATATGACCGGAAATAGGGTACTTTCTGATACAGATATTCAAAAACAATGGAAAGAAATATATAGTGAGATTGATGCTTATAAATCCAACTTTAAGGAAATCATTACTACGTTCAAGTTACGCTAGCATGATGACAAATTTGTTTATTGAAATAATTATCCTTTTTATCTTATTGCTCTTTTACTTTTCTGTTGCAAACTCACATGACAATAATAATTGGTTGAGAGCATTAGTGTTGGCAGTTGCAATTCCCACACTTGGTCTTATTCCGAATTATATTGGAATTGTTGGTTGGCTTATTGCGATTGTTATTGCGTTGGTATTGATCTCGAAAGTACTTGGTCAATCTTTTGCTGGCTCTTTTCTATTTTTAATGATAGTTGGGCTAGCACAATACATTATTCAATTAGGAATTCATAAATTTATTTAAGTTGATATGCTACTTGACTGTGAAAGAAATAATGCACAAACTTTCATTTTATGGAGTGGCGATAATGATTTTATAGATTCTATTGAAAAATTAATCGGTGCAGGGAAAAGAGTAATTTTATTTGCAACAGCTCGTAAGGTTTCAAAAGAACTTTCTGCTCTAGCCGATAAAGGATTAATGATCTTTGATATTCAGAAAATGCGTGATTTTACATGTTGGAAAAAAGAACTAGAACGCAAAGGGGACCCCAGTAAAGGAGCCCCTAAGCTCTAGAATTCGTGATCTTATGATCGCTCGTATTTTATATCAAGCGTTAGGTAAAATTCAAAAAAATTGCAGTTTTTTTGAATTTGTATATACTAGTGATAGAAATTGTTCTGTCTAGAAGAATACGGGTGAGCAAATGACACAATTAGTCGTGGACTTGGGGTCGAAATACTTTTAATTCCAAGCCCCCGACTAAAAGATACTAAGGTCAAAACTCCCCCGTAGCTTCGATGCTGACCAACTGGTTACCGTTACTACTGTGCCAGTTTCTAGCGCCCTGCTAGATTGAAACAGGGGGCAGGGTGGTGAGAGTGCTTTCACCCCCTGCCCCTTTTTATATTTAATTTTATATTTAACATTCTCTTTCTATTTTTTAAAAGAAGTTTTATGGAAATAAGAGATGAAATAACGAGGATTTTGTGTTAAACTCAGTTAATAATGGCTGAAAAAGAAAATTCCAATGCAAAAAGCGACATTGCTCTGCGAGAGGAGCGGATTTTGGAATTTTGGAAAGAAAATAAAATTTTTGAAAAGTCTTTAGAGCAAACGAAGGGGAAAAAGGAGTTTGTTTTTTATGAGGGTCCGCCGACAGCTAACGGCAAGCCCGGGATTCACCACCTTGAAGCTCGAGCGTTTAAAGATGCAATTCCTAGATATAAAACAATGCGAGGTTTTCATGTTCGTCGCAAGGGCGGTTGGGATACTCACGGACTACCCGTGGAGCTTCAAGTAGAAAAGAAATTAGGTTTAAATTCAAAAAAAGCGATTGAAGAATATGGTATTGCAAAATTTAACCAAGAATGCAAAGAAAGTGTTTGGGAATATTTGGATATTTGGAATAAATTTACCAAGCGTATCGGGTTTTGGGTAGATCAAGAAAATGCTTATGTTACTTATCACAACGATTACATTGAATCTGTCTGGAATATTATAAAAAAAGTAAACGAACAAAAACTTTTATACAAAGATTACAAAGTGGTGCCGTGGTGTCCGCGTTGCGGAACGGTTCTGTCTTCACACGAACTCGCGCAAGGGTATCAAGATGTGAAAGATTTGTCGGTTTATGTGAAGTTTAAAATTCGTTCCATCGGCGAAAGGTTTTCTCAGGTCCTCGGTTCTCTGGGTCCCTCCCCCAGCCAGACCATTCGAAAACCTTTCGCCGATTCCACTTTTTCAACCTTTTTGCTTGCATGGACGACGACGCCATGGACATTGCCAGGGAATGTCGCGCTTGCCGTAGGTGAAGATATTGATTATGTAAAAATCAAAACGAAGTCCCGTAGTGAGCTTGGCTCTACTACTGGGGTTGGCGAAGAGTTTTTAATTCTTGCCAAGGCGAGACTTTCAATAATCACTCAACCGTATGAAATTATTAAAGAAATGAAAGGCAAAGATTTGGTTGGTTTGGAATACGAGCCACTTTTTCCATATCTTGCGCAAAATATTTCAGAAAAAGAAAAGCCCAAACTAAAAAAAGCATACAAAGTATACAGCGCTGATTTCGTAAATACAGAAGACGGCACAGGCATAGTGCATACGGCTGTGATGTATGGACAAGACGACTTTGTGCTTGGAACACAAGTTGGTCTACCAAAACACCACCTTGTTGGTCTGGATGGCAAATTTTTAAAGGGGACAGAATTTCTAGAAGGACGTTTTGTAAAAGAAAAGGACGAGAGCGGAAAGCCCACTTTAGATGTTGATATTATAAAATATTTAACAAATAAAAATTTATTCTTTAATAAAGAAAATTATTCACATTCGTATCCTCATTGTTGGAGATGTAAAACTGCGCTTATATATTACGCTCGAGATTCTTGGTATATCAAGATGTCTGATCCTAAAATCAAAGAACAATTGGTCAGCCAAAATAAAGACATAAATTGGGAACCTTCACATATACGAGAAGGGCGTTTTGGCGAATGGTTGAAAGACATCAAAGATTGGGCTATATCTCGCGAGCGTTACTGGGGGACGCCGTTGCCAGTATGGCAATGTGAATCTTGCAAAGAAGTTCAAGTTCTCGGAAGTGTGGAAGAAATAAAAGAAAAAACAAAAAAATCCGGAAATAAATATTTTATAATGCGACATGGGGAGACAACCACCAATTTGAGAAATTTGGTAAGCACCATCATAAACAGTGGCAGTCACTTGACCGAAAATGGCAAGAGGAAAACAGCTATGGTCGGCGAGTTTTTAAAAAAAGAACGTATTGATATGATTTTCACTTCTCCATTTAATCGCGCCAAAGAAACAACCGAAATAGTCAGAAAAGTCCTCAATCTAACCGAAAATAATATTCATGTAGACGAGCGTTTAGGTGAAATGCAAGTAAAAAGTTATGAAGGAAAAGCTTGGACAGAATATCATAATGATTTTCCAAAAACTGTCGAAAATTTTGACAAAGCAAAGGAGGGAGATGAATCTTTGAAAGATGTCAAACGAAGAGTGATGAGTTTCCTTTTTGAAATTGAAGAAAAATATAAGGATAAAAAAATTCTTATTATTACTCATGGCGGACCTATTTGGCTTGCGGTCGCTGGAGTAAAAATGCTTGATGTCAGGGGTATACTTGCGCTTGTCAGCAATAAAAAAGATTTCTATTATCTTGGAAATTCAGAGACACAAATGTTGTCTTTTAATCCGTTTCCCCATGACGAAAATTACGAACTGGATTTACATAGACCATATATTGATGAGATTCCTCTTGTTTGC
>CAYIOX010000020.1:5907-10605 GCA_964365245.1 uncultured Candidatus Saccharibacteria bacterium | reverse complement strand
GGTTGCGGCTACTGACGGCGCTATGCCTCAGACTCGCGAGCATGTTCTCTTGGCAAAACAAGTTGGTGTGCCAAAGATACTTGTATTCTTAAATAAGTGCGATATGGTGGACGACAAAGAAATGATTGATTTGGTTGAAGAAGAAATACGTGAGCTTCTAACCAAACAAGGTTTTGATGGCGCAGGCGCCCCAGTCATTCGCGGTTCAGCCCTTAAAGCTCTTGAGTCAAAGTCTATTGATGATGAATGGGCCAAGAAAGTTCTTGAACTTGCGAATGCTCTCGATACTTATATTCCAGTTCCAATACGAGATACTAGCAAGCCTTTCCTTATGCCTATTGAAGACATATTCTCAATTGAAGGCCGTGGCACTGTTGTTACAGGAAAGATTGAGAGAGGTGTGGTTAAGGTTGATGAAGATGTGGAAATCGTTGGGATCAAGCCTACTCAAAAATCAACAATTACCGATATCGAAATGTTTAATAAGCACTTAAAAGAAGGTATGGCTGGAGATAATGCCGGTATTCTTCTGCGTGGTATCAAGAAAGAAGACATTACTCGCGGACAAGTTCTTTGCAAGCCTGGAACGACCACTCCGCATGATAATTTTACCGCTGAAATATATGTTTTGAAAAAAGAAGAAGGAGGACGTCATACTCCATTTTTCAAGGGTTACAAGCCCCAATTCTACATCAGAACCACAGACGTTACAGGCGATGTTACATTGGCTGAGGGAACAGAGATGGTTATGCCGGGAGATACAGTAAAAATTACCGTTAAATTGGTTACTCCAGTCGCGCTCGAAGAATCACAAAGATTCGCTATTCGAGAAGGAGGCAAGACTGTGGGTGCCGGTGTCGTTACTAAGATATTAGGGTAAAGTTATTGAAGTTTATAAAGTTCTATGACAACAACAGAGACAAAAATAAAAAAGCCAAAGGCCACTGCCAAGGCAGGACAAGCAATAAAAGACGGAACAACCAGCAATGAAAATACATCAGCTGATGTTGCTATTAAAATTCCTAAGGTTAAAACGAAGTCTCTGTCTTCTAAAAAAGATAAACTTGCTAAAGCGGGCGCTGACAGCACGGTCATTCTCCGTATAAGAGTGCGAGCTTACGAAAGTAAGATTCTTGACAGTTCCGTAAAGCAGATTATGGATACTGCGATTCGTCATGATGCGACGATAGTCGGACCGGTGCCATTGCCTACAGAGATAAAAAAATACACAGTCAATCGTTCTCCCTTCATCTATAAAAATACACGAGAACAATTTGAGATTCGTGTGCACAAGAGATTGATTGACATAATAAATCCAAACGCAAAGACCATCGAGGCCCTTACTAATTTGTCGCTCCCTTCTGGAGTGGATATTGATGTAAAGATGATGTAAAGATATGAAATTCATTTTAGCCACAAAAGAAAACATGACTGAGTATTTTTCTCCTGAAGGAGTAGTTGTTCCCGTAACGATACTTTCTGCCGGACCAGTCACAGTAACTAAAATCTTTTCTAAAGACAAAGATGGTTATAATTCTGTTCAAGTTGGTTTTGGAACACAGAAAAAAGAAAGAATCACTAAGTCTGCTCTTGGCGCTATGAAAGGCGCTTTTTACAAAACTCTTAAAGAATTCAGATTAAAACCAATCGATAAAAGTGATGTAAAAGAGGGCGATGTTATTGATGTTTCCATTTTTGCTCCGGGCGACTTGCTCCAAATTTCAAGTGTTTCCAAGGGTAAAGGTTTCCAAGGTGTCGTCAAACGCCATGGTTTCTCTGGTGGTCCGCGAACTCACGGTCAAAAACACTCAGAACGAGAACCGGGAAGTATCGGCGGAGGACTTCGAACTCATGTTCCTAAAGGTATGCGAATGGCGGGTAGGATGGGTAGTGATCGCATCACACAAAAGAATCTGCAAGTCGTTTCAATAGATAAAGAAAACAACATCATGCTCGTAAAAGGAGCAATTGCCGGAAAGCGTGGAAGTTTGGTAGAGATAGTGAGTAGATAAAAGTTATAAAGTAAAAAAATGGAAGCAAAAATATACAATCAAAAAGGAGTTGAAGCGGGGATGATAGATCTTCCAGCTAAAGTTTTTGACGCCAAGTGGAGGAGCGACCTTGTGCATCAAGTCGTGCAAAGCATGCGTAGCAATAAACGCGCAGGCACCGCTGATACCAAAGATCGAGGAGAAGTTCGTGGCGGAGGCAGAAAGCCTTGGAAGCAAAAAGGCACTGGACAAGCTCGTCATGGGTCGTCCAGGTCTCCTATTTGGGTTGGCGGTGGAGTAACACATGGCCCTCTTTCCGATAAAAATTACAAGAGAAAAATCAGCAGAACAATGCGCGCGCAAGCTCTTTTTTCCGTTCTTTCAAAAAAGTTTAAAGATGGGGAAATACTTTTTGTTGAAACGCTTGCTATGCCTTCTATAAAAACAAAAGATGCTGTGAAAGTAATACAGAATTTGTCCAAGGTTGCCGGCTGGAAGACTATTGACTCTTCAAAAAAACCTCGTGTGTTGACTGCGATTTTTGGACGCGATGAAAAAGTTGAAAAGAGTTTTAGAAATATTCCAGTGTTGGAGATGGCATTTTTAAAAAATTTAAATCCGTTTGATGTGTTAAATTACAAATATCTTTTAATAGAAAATCCGGTCGAAAGTGTGAAGTTTTTAGAATCACGCGCATAATGAAACTTTATAAAACATGCTTTTTTCGGTACGGATTTTTTGAAGCTTAAAAAATCCTGAAGTTCTCGGCTCGATAGCCTCGAAACCCCTTCAAAAGCATATTTTATAAAGTTTCATTAGAAAATAATATGACAAACATAATCAAAAACGGAAGAGTTACCGAGAAAGCCTCCTTTGCGCAAGAGCAAAATGTCTACACTTTTGATGTTTCTGTAGATGCAAATAAGACAGAAATAAAAAAGGTTATTTTTGCGCTTTACAAAGTAAAGCCAGTTCGGGTAAACGTGCTATCGGTGCCAAAGAAAAATATTATGTCGAGAGGGAAGGCAGGAGTAAGAGGAGGTGGCAAAAAAGCTCTTGTGTATTTAAAAAAAGGAGATAAGATAGAATTTGTTTAGCCATGAAAACATATAAACCAACAAGCAAATCAAGAAGACAAATGAGCCATGTTCCTTATAGGGAACTTTTGACTCACACAGAACCCACCAAGTCTTTGACTCATGGTTTTTATCGCCGAGTAGGCAGAAACAGCGCTGGACGCATAACTGTCAGACACAAAGGCGCGGGACACAAGCGTCTTTATCGAGATGTGGATTTTATGTATGACAAGAAAGAAATTCCGGCTGTGATAAAGTCTGTGGAATACGATCCAAATCGTTCCGCTTTTATCGGTCTCGCTGTCTATAAAGATGGAGAAAAGAGATACGTAGTATTGCCAAAGTCTGTAAAGCCTGGAGACACATTTTTGGTTTCAGAAAAGGCTCCGCTCACACCTGCAAACAGGCTTCCTTTAAAAAATATTCCAGTTGGCACTTTCGTTTACAATGTGGAAATACAGCCAAACGGTGGCGCAAAGATCGGCCGTTCGGCCGGAATTTTCGCGCAAGTAGTAGCTAATGCTGAAGGATACACCAATCTAAAGATGCCTTCAACTGAAATCCGAAAGATAAATGAAAATTGCTTCGCATGCGTAGGTACTGTTTCAAACGATGAACATCATTTGGAAAACTGGGGCAAAGCTGGACGCACTCGCTGGAAAGGAATCCGTCCTACTGTCCGTGGCACTGCCATGAACCCTGTTGACCATCCATACGGAGGTGGAGAAGGTAGGCAAGGCCGTGGGACAAAACGTCCAAAAACCATGTGGGGCAAGGTTACCGGTGGACGCAAGACCCGCAAGCCAAAAAGATATTCTCAGGTATTCATAGTTTCCCGCCGACGCACGGGTAAGACAAAGTAGTGTTATAGCTTGTTTAAGCTTTGGCGGACAGGCCCGCCGAAAGACTGGAAAAAATAAATAAAATAAATAAAAAAACGGAAACAAGGCTTCCGTTTTTTTATATTGACATCCTGTAGCACATTGTGCTACACTTTGGATATGAGAACAACTTTAAACATATCAATGCCACCTAAATTATTTTCTAGGATAGAATCGGTAATTAGTGAGTATAATTACTCATCTGTAAGTGAGTTTATTCGTGATGCCATACGAGCTTGGGAAGAGGAACAACTTTATCAATCTGTCCTGCAAAGTGAAAAAGAGTTCGCACAAGGCAAAGGTAAATTACTTCGCTCCTTAAAAGATTTAATGTAATTATTCTATGGATATCTATTATTCACCAGAATTTACTCGTCTTTTTAAAAAATTACCGCAAGAACTAAAAATCAAAGCTCTCGAAAAAGAAAAAATTTTTAGGAAAAATTATCGTGATCCGAGGCTTAAAACCCATAAGTTGTCAGGTAAACTTTCTGAGAAGCTTGGTTTTTGGATTGATTTTAAGAATCGTATTATTTTTTCTAAAATAGATTCCAAAACTGCTTATTTCCATTCTATAGGTAGTCACGACATTTATAAGTAATGTTTTTATTCTTTTTTGCCGAAAGACTGGAAAAAATAAATAAAAAATTCCCCTCTACTGACATGGCTCGCAGACGAGAAGACCTGGACAAACCACACCATATCAAAAGCAGACTAAATAAAAATATAGGCAACAAATACAAATTTATT
>CAYIOX010000020.1:0-5897 GCA_964365245.1 uncultured Candidatus Saccharibacteria bacterium | reverse complement strand
AAACAATAAAAAAAAAATTCCCCTCTTGCGGGGTGGCTCGCTTGCGAGACGGGGCTGAATAACCTCACCCTAGCCCTCTCCTTGTAAAGGAGAGGGGGAAATACTTCCACCTTCCCCTAACGGGGACTCCTCAAGAGGAGAATAAACCCCAAAAAAGCCAATATTATATGGGTTTTTGTGCTTTTTGCTTGACTTTTAGCTTCCATGTGTAGTAAGAAGTATCTCAATGGGGCGAAAGGTTTAATCCCAATCGCCCCACTGTTAGCGAGATGTATGTCTCGCCTGATGAGTCCAAAAGGACGAAAACAGTTTAAATAAATTTTGAGTAAAAAAACGGAAGCAAGGCTTCCGTTTTTTTACAGTCTTGTTTGATATTTAATTCTTTTTTTGATACATTTTATATATGAAGCAATCACGAAAATTTACTGCGGTTTATAAAAAGTCTGGCAAATGGTTTTCCGGCTGGATTGAAGAGATTCCTGGTGTAAATACTCAGGGTAAAACGCTAGTTGAAACCAAAGAAAATTTAAAAGAAGCACTTTTGCTTATACTTGAAACTAATCGTCTTCTCTCAAGAAAATCTGAAGGAAGATCTCTTATCACACGAGAAAGTTTAGCTGTTTTTGCTTAATTTTTTATGAAACAAGTTGCCCTCTTAAAGCATATTCGTAAATACGGATGTGTTTTTGTGAGAGAGGGTGGTGCACATACTGTTTGGCTTAATTCTGTAAATGGCAGGACTTCTACCATACCAAGACATAATGAAATTAATACCTTTACTGGAAGAAAAATCTGTAAAGATTTAGGTATCCCTATAATTAAAATAAGGTAAGTGTTAAAAATATTTCCAAAAGGTCCTATAAAATCTGGGCTTTTTTCTTGCATTATTTTTTATTTTTTTATATAAATATAAATGAGATAGTAAACCTGTCTACTTTTATCAGCAGACTAACTTTAAAAGAAAGGAGGTGATTAGCTTGCCTGTTGAAACAAGCGCACAGAAAAATCGTAGGATTCAAAAGGAACGCCGAAAAAATGCCAAGGCGAATCCGAAGAGTTCCAAGAAATAATCTCTTTTGTAGGGGGACCGGATTCCGGCATCCCCCTACGCTCATTTTATTTGACATTTTACCTCTATTTGCTAATATGGTTTCAAGCTCGCTAAGGGCTATTTTTAATGTTTTACTAAAAGTCGCGCTTATCGGACGGTTGCGCGACATGATTTCGTTAAATCAACAATGACCAGAAGTATCAAAAAAGGCATATACGTGGATGAAAGGCTTCTCAAAAAGATTGTCGGCAAAAATCCGCTTCAGACTCCAACAATCAAGACTTGGAGCAGAGCCTGTGTCATCTCTCCAGAAATGCTTGGTTTCACTTTTGGCGTCCATAATGGCAAAACCCATGTGGACGTTTTAGTTACTGAAGATATGGTGGGACACAGATTGGGAGAGTTTTCTCCGACCAAGAAATTCACAAAACATGGCGGAAAAATGCAGAAAGAGCTTGAACAAAAGAAAATGGAAGCTGAAATAAATGCCGCAAAAGGCGCGACTGCGGCAGTAGCCGATGCAAAAGGGGCGAAGAAATAAAAAATTATCATGAAAGCATTTTTAAAAAACTACAGACAGGCTCCGAGAAAAGTTCGTTTGGTTGCTTCTCTTGTAAAAGGGAAGAGTGTGGCGCAAGCCATTGCCGAGCTTGATTTTTTGGCTAAAAGGGCTGGGTTGCCGATCAAGAAGCTCTTGTTGTCTGCGGTTTCCAACGCGAAACAAATGGGCATGGAAAAAGAAAATTTATTTATAAAAGAATTGCGAGTAGACAAAGGCATAACGATGAAAAGAATGATGCCGGCGGCTATGGGCACGGGGCATAGAATAAACAAACGCACCAGTCACTTGAATATATTATTAGCGGAGAAAGTATTACCAGTGAAGAAAACGAAGAAAACGAAATAATTTTATGTCAAAAATAGTTCATCCATACGCCCATAGATTGATCATACTCCGAGATTGGAAAAGTCGCTGGTTTGCCGATCCGAAAAAATATGTTTCTTATTTAAAAGGAGATGTTTTGATACGCCAATATTTAGAAAAGAAATTGCGTGGCATGTATGTTTCTTCTATTGAAATTGAAAGAAGCAGAAAGGCTACAAGATTCATAATTAAAACTTCTCGCCCTGGCCTCATCATCGGGCGAAATGGCGAAGGCGCAGAAAAATTAAAACTTGATATTTTGAAGAAAATGGATAAGTTGAAACTTCCCAAACCGGAAGATTTCAAGCTTGAAGTTGTCGAGATTTCAAATCCAGAAGCGGATGCCGCTATCGTTGCGTATATGATCGCCGAAGGATTGGAAAAGAGATTGCCTTATCGTCGTGTCATCAAGACAATTATTGAGAAAGTGATGACGGCGCGCGGAGTAGAGGGCGCGAGAGTGGTATTGTCAGGCAGGTTGGGCGGAGCGGACATTGCTCGGACGGAAGAGCTCAAGCGTGGAAGCATCCCGCTTCAGACTTTCCGTGCGGACATTGATTTCAAACGCGAGCGCGCGACTTTGTCTTATGGCGTCGTGGGCGTAAAGGTTTGGATTTATCGGGGTAAGATTTTTGCTGATAGAAATACAAAGAAAAAAGAATCATTAGAAAATAAGACAAAGTCAGATTAATTTTTTATGTTAACTCCCAAGAAAGTAAAATTTAGAAAATGGCAGACTATGCGCAGTAATCCCAAAAAGATGTCGCCGGATACTCGGGGTACGAGTTTGGCTTTTGGTTCTTTTGGTTTAAAATCTGAAACCCAAGCGCGTGTGAAATCGGCCCAAATCGAAGCCGCTCGAAAAGTGATAGCTCGAACGTTGACCAAGGCTGGCAAATACTGGATTCGGATTTTTCCAGATCGTCCCTATACTTCTAAAGCCGCGGAAATGGGCATGGGAAAAGGAAAGGGAGATCCGCAGGGGTATTGTTTTGATGTTTTTCCGGGACGCATTATTTTTGAAGTGGATGGAGTGGATGAAAAAATCGCCGGAGAGGCTTTGCGAAAAGCTGGTAGTAAGCTTCCGATCAAAGTCCGAATTATTTCCCGAGTTCATAAACAATAAACAAATAGAGCCTTTAGACTCTATGCGCAAAATACAATGAAAAAGAACAATAAAGAAAATTTAAAAAATATGAAAATGGATGAATTGAAAAAGGAGCTTGCTGTTTTGCGGGAAAATGCGAGAATTATCAGATTCAAAGCGGAAGGTGCAAAATCAAAAAATGTGAAAGAATCTGCGACTTTGAGGAAACAAATAGCTAGGATTTTGACAGAAATTAATAGAAAACAAAAATAATTATGAAAGATAAATCGCAAGAAAAAAACAAAAATAATAAAGGCAACATCTTGAAGGGCGTGGTGGTGGGAGACAAGATGGATAAAACTGTCGTCGTCTCTGTCTCAAGATTCGTCAAGCATCCGCTATACGGAAAATTTTACAAAGTGAGCAAAAAATACAAAGCCCATAATGAGGGGAATAAATACAAGATGGGAGACAAGGTGGAAATAGTCGAGACGAGGCCGATATCAAAAGATAAACATTTTAAAGTTTTGGATAAATAAATTTTATGATTCAAGAAGGAACATGGGTAAAAATAACAGATAACGCCGGAGGCACGGTAGGCAAGGTGTTTAAGGTATTGGGATCTTCTAAAAAAAGATACGCTTCTTTGGGCGAATTAGTCATCATCACTGTAAAGGTGGCAAGTCCAAGAAAGGGTGTCAAGAAGAAAGACGTGCATCAAGCTGTCATCGTGCGCACCAGAAGCGCTTTTAGGAGAATAGATGGATCCTATATTCGTTTTGATGATAACGCGGTAGTGCTTCTCGAAAAAGGCAAACTTGATCCAAAAGCTGGACGTGTCTTCGGACCGATTCCGAGAGAACTTGCGGAGAAGGGATTCCAAAAAATAATTTCATTGGCGCAGGAGGTGATTTAAAAAAAGACCTCGAAGCAGAGCAAAGCTCGCTATGGGGTAGGCAAAATAATAATAAAATTAATTATATGAAATTAAAGAAAAATGATAGTGTGGTTATAATAACAGGTAAAGATAAGGGCAAAGCTGGCAAGATTGTCCATGTCTTAGTTAAAGAAAACAAAGTTATTGTCGAAGGGGCAAATATGATGAAAAGACATCAACGCGCAAAGAAGTCTGGTGAAAAAGGAAGTATGAAAAATATTGAAATGCCGATACATGCTTCCAATGTCAAAAAGACGGCATAATATTTTAATAAATAAAATTTATGAAACATTTAACTGTAAAAGAAAAAGAGATAGAAGTATTTGAGAAAATGAAAACTAGTTTTCATTACAAGAATATTATGGCGGCGCCCAAGATGCAAAAAATTGTGCTAAATGTGGGCACTGGGACGGTCATCAAGAAAGATAAAAATAAAAATGATGCCATATCTCTTCGTTTGGCAAAAATTACCGGCCAAAAGCCTGTGACAAGAGGCGCCAAGCAATCGATCGCGTCTTTCAAGACAAGGGCTGGCGATCCGATTGGAGTTGTTGTTACGTTACGAGGTAAAAGGATGTATGCGTTTCTTGAGAAATTGATAAATGTCGCTCTTCCTCGCACTAAAGATTTTCGCGGTATTTCCTTGTCCTCGGTTGATAATATAGGCAATCTTACTATTGGAATAAAAGAACATACTATTTTCCCCGAGACGGCTGATGAAGACATCAAAGATGTTTTCGGCATGTCTGTCACTCTTGTTTCTACCGCCAAAGATAAAAAAGAGGGTGTAGCCTTTTTTAAACTTTTAGGTATTCCTTTTAAAAAATAGAAAAACAGGATAAAATAACAATATGATTAAATTTATCCATAAAAGGCACATGCATGAGGATAAGGATTCTGGCAAGATTGTTATCTATTATAATGTTTCTGATATTTTTCTCGGAGCTTTCCTCTTGATTTTGGTAGTATTTTTTATAAATAACTATCTTTCGCACGCTCTGACATTAGGGAATAACAGCGATATGTGTTCGGATCTAAATTATTTTAGAGATTAATTTAAAACGGATCTTTTCGAATGTGAGATTCTTGTTTTTTAGTTTTTTCGGAATTTTGCTATAATGTATTCATGGCTCTAGATATAAAAACACCAGACAGCTTTGAAATTGATCGAGCCTTAAAAGAGTTCGAGATGAAGTCTGGTGTTGGACAACAACAAACCGACTCAGAAATTCCAAAACCTCCGAAAACTTCGGATAATTTTGAAATCGATCAGGCTTTAAGAGAGTTCGAAGAAAAATCTAGCGGAGAAGAACAACAAAAAACCATCCAAATTTTGAAGACTGCCGATGATGCTCCTAAAATGGTTCAGTTTGTGATAAAATACTCTGGTGGGATGATAAAAGACAAAAGGACTGCCGAATACGTTCTTTCTGGGTTTGCGATAGTTATTTTTGCTGTTTCCTTGTATTTGTTTTTTGGTCCGAATTAAATTAAAAGTTTTTTTTAATATTAATACATAACAATATGATTGAATTTATTCACAAAAGACACATGCGCGAAGATGCAAAAAGTAATAAATTTGTCATTTATTACAATGCTTTTGACATTTTTATTGGTATCGCCCTCTTGATTTTGGTGATATTTTTTATACATGATTATCTTTCCCATGCGCTGATACCCGGGATTGACTCTTTTGCATCTGTTTGCTAGTATAAGAAACAAGGGAAATAAGCTTTGTTCAATCTGCTTTTCTTCTTTAATTCTTTATCTTTTAAAGGGTTGAAGAAAAAAAGCTAGATATTACAAAGTTCTTCCTGTATAGATGAAACATGGAAGGTTCCTTGGATTATTTATTGCAAAAACATCAGTAAAAGCTAGATATATAAAGAAACCGAAC
>CAYIOX010000019.1:0-11064 GCA_964365245.1 uncultured Candidatus Saccharibacteria bacterium | reverse complement strand
AAAGTAGTTTTTAAATTTTTTAAACCATTTTCCTTCCACTTGGAATCGATCAATTTCACTGGATTTAAATGAATATAAGAAAAAATATATTTTAACTGTCTGTCACTGCCCAAATGTTGTGATTTGAATTTTCCTTCAAAAAGTCCACCGGTTCTTTTGTTTGTTTCATTGAAATACATAGAATATGCAGTAGACAATTTTTGCATAAATTTACTTAGCCCATCTTCTGAGAGGGGAGTTATCAAAATATGAAAATGATTTGGCATAAGGCAGTACGCCCCTATAGACACAAGTGGGTCAGTTATTTCTTTTGAAAATATGCCACCACCCTTTTGCAGGTCGAAAAAGTTAAATCTTTCATTTGTGTTTGTTCCATAAAGAAGCGCTACAAAGCGTTCATAATCTCTTTTGGATAAGAAAATTTTCTGCTTACTGTTGCCTCTATTGTAAATATGATAATACTCTCCGGGAACAAAAGCCGTTTTTCTTATTGACATGAATACATTCTATAAAATCAAAAGTCGTTAGGCAAGACCTAACGACTTAATATTTTAAGGGATCAGTTCTGTATCTGAAGCACCATAACTACGCATTATTTTGTAAGCTTTATATAAATCTCTATTTAAGGGCTTCAAATCTTCTTGGGAAAACACTATTAGTTTATTTGATAATTCTTTAAATTTTTCACGTAATAATGTAGCCAAGTTCCCATGGTCTTTCTCAAAAACCTTGTACCAGCTTGCTCCTCTTTTAGCATTGCCCACAAATCCTTCTAGAAAATAGAAATAGAAATTTTTATAAGCAAAAAGACCAAGCTGAGTATCGTAACGAGTAAATTCTTTAAAACTTAGAATTTTTGGCGCTTTTTCTGGTGATGTGGTTGGTGGTCCTTCCGGTGGTTTTGGATTCATAACATATAAATTGTATCATATTTCTTGTTTTATAGTATAATTAAATAATGTTCTTATCCGAAGACCCCGAAGGAGAGCAAAGCTCCCTACGGGGCAGGGAAAATTTTAAATTTACATGAGTCATTTAAGTGATGAAAAGATAATACAGTTAGAAAAAACAGCAAACGATATTCGGAAGAATATTATTGAAATGCTGGTGGAAGCGGGAAGCGGGCATACAGCTGGACCACTTGGTATGGCCGATGTTTTTACGCTTTTTTATTTTCATGTTTTAAAACACGATCCTAAAAATCCGGAGTGGGTGGAACGAGATAGGTTGGTGCTTAGTAATGGGCACATTTGTCCAGTTTTGTATGCGACGATGGCACATGCGGGGTATTTTCCAATTGAGGAATTAAAAACTTTGCGTAAATTTGGCGCTCGTTTGCAAGGTCATCCGCATAGAGAATATCTGTCGTTTGTGGAAACTTCGTCCGGTCCGCTTGGACTCGGACTTTCGCAAGCTGTGGGCATGGCGCTTGCAGACAGAATGGATGGTAAAGACAAGGATAGATTTATTTATTGTTTCATGTCTGACGGCGAACTCGATGAAGGCAATTCTTGGGAAGCGATCATGCTTGCGGGAAAAAATAAATTGCGAAACTTAATTGTGGTGATTGATAGAAACAATATCCAAATAGACGGCTTTACAGAAAATATTATGCCTCTTGAACCTCTGGCTGATAAGTGGCGAGCTTTCAACTTCCATGTGATAGAAGTCGGGGGACATGATTTTAAATCTTTTAATGAAGCGGTGGAAGAAGCGCAGGCGATATATGAGAAGCCTACGGTTATTATCGCGCACACTATTCCCGGCAAAGGAGTGCATGAATTTGAGAGGGATTACAGGTGGCATGGTTATGATCTGAATGGAAAAACGGCGAAGGAGGATTATACACGAGCACTCAATGAACTGCGAACACTCCGCGGTAAAATCAAAAGCGAGCATCAATAAAATTATTAATTAAGGATTAAATATATGAATAAAAAAGAACGTTATTTGGGATTAGTTATATTAGTTGTTTATACAGTGTTAGTTTATTTATTGTCACGAATCAATATCGAACAGGATTTATTTTTCGCTATTTTATTCTGTCTTTTAGGTCTAACACTTTTGTGCTTTTTTACTTATTTTTTTCGAAAAGGTTATGTGATAACTCAAGGAGGATGGTTTAAGATTCTTCGAGATGTAGATCCCAAAGCTTTCAAATTTAATATGGGGTTTTTAATATTAGAAATTGTATGCAGTTTTTCTTTAAGCCTGTATTTTTTAACGAGATAATTATGTTAACTCCTAATTAAAAGGTATGAAAGAAAATATATTTGAAACAATAAAAAAGCTGGATAATAATGGCAAAGAATATTGGTCATCTTGAGAACTTTCAGAAATTTTGTAATATTCCGATTATAGAAAATTTTTAGGAGTTATTGAAAAGGCAAAGATGGCTTGTGAGAATAGTGGGGAAGTTATCCACAACCATTTTGTCCATATCGACGAAATGGTTCCAATTGGATCTGGCGCAGAAAGATCTGTGAATATTATAACTTAGTAGTTGGAGTACCAAGTGTCACATTTCTAAAGCCTTCTTTCTTTCTTGAATATCTTGCCAAGATTCTAAACAAAATTTTAGGTATTCTTTTGAGTTTTGGAATTGTCCAAGAATTATTTTCTTATCACATACACCTTTTTTGTTTTCAATATATTCTTCTAAACTAGATTTACTCAACTTGGTAGTCGGAGTACCAAGTGAGTTGCGATTGTTCATATTTATGTATGCGCTTAAATGCAATAAATATCTATTATCAGTGCCAATGTGTTTTGATTTAAATTTTCCCTGGAAAAGTGCTCCGTTTCTTTTATATTTTTCATTAAAGTATCTTGTGTATCCTCCAATTTTTTGCATGAATTTCTCTATTCCTTTTTCTACTAGGGGAGTTACCAAGAAATGAAAGTGATTTGGGTTTACACAATACGTTACTATTGAAAGTAGTTTAGACTTGGTAGTCGGAGTACCAAGTCTGTTTTTTATAAAAGATAATTCATAAATGCTACCAATTGGTTCAATGACATTGAAATCCTGAATACTTTCTAAAAAACGATTTAAATCGTTTTGATTAATAATTGTTTCTCTTTTATCAACTCCACGATTGTATAAATGATAATATTCTCCAATTACAAACTTATGTTTTCTCATGTTTAAAATTATATCACTTGGTGGTCGGAGTACTAAGTTTTGCGATAAAATTAAATAATTATAGTATAATCAGTGTGTGTTAAATCCAAAATTAAAACTTAATCCAAAAATATTCAATGTAGATTGTGAACAAGAGCCAATTCGAAAAGGTTTCGGAGAAGGGTTGCTCAAGGCTGGGGAAGAGAATAAAAATGTTGTGGCTCTTTGCGCTGATTTGACTGAGTCTACGCAGATGAGTTTTTTCAAGGAAAAGTTTCCCGAGCGTTTTGTGGAAGTCGGTGTGGCAGAGCAGAATTTAGTTACAGTTGCTTCCGGCATGTCGGCTATGGGGAAAATTCCTTTTTGTTCTTCTTACGCGATGTTTTCTCCGGGCAGAAATTGGGAGCAGATAAGGACGACGATATCTTATAATGATAGGAAAGTGGTCATCGTCGGTTCGCATGCTGGTATTTCTGTGGGACCTGATGGTGGCACACATCAGGCTCTGGAAGATATCGCATTAATGCGCGTGATGCCGAATATGGATGTAATTTCTCCTTGTGATGCGATAGAAGCAAAAAAAGCCACACTTGCATTAGCCAAAAGTCCGAAGCCAGCTTATCTGCGTTTAGCTCGTGAAAAAACGCCAATTATCACCACAGATGAAACACCTTTTAATATAGGCAAAGCGGAGATTTATTGGATGCCGGAAGTTGGGTTCGCGCAAGTGGGAATAATTGTTACTGGAGGGCTGATGCATCGCGCACTACTTGTCGCAAAAGAACTAGAGGCTGAGGGAATAAAAACAAAAGTTATGAATTTGTCTTCTATAAAACCGATAGACAAAGATGCCATTGTTGCTCTTGCAAAAGAAACTAAAAGAATTGTGACTGTGGAAGAACATCAGATTGCGGGTGGTATGGGTTCGGCTGTTGCGGAAGTTCTTGCTCAAAATTATCCCGCGCTGATAGAATTCATCGGAGTGCAAGACAGATTTGGTCAGTCAGGAACGCCGGATGAGCTCATAGAACATTACGGTCTAGGGAAAAATTCTATAAAAGAGGCGGTGAAAAGAGTTTTAAAAAGATAGGCATTATTAGATAGTTTAATAAATAAGAAGAAAAAAAGGCGACCGAGTGGTCGCGCTTTTTGATGAGAGAGAGGGCTTGTTTAGCCCAGATGAATGCGCGTGTGATCGCATCCAGCCAGACTGATTGGTGGCATGTGTTTGGCCATCCATTTTGCGATTTCCAAGACGTTGTCCGTTCGAGTTTCAACACTACTCGTGTTTGGTTGTAGATGTGTCGATGGTGGCTCCAACTCAGCATCTCCCCAAACAGGCGGTCGTTCCATTTCTGCCAATAGACTTTTTTTCATAAAAAACAAATTTCCTTTCAATATATATTGAATCATATTTTGTATTATTCTTCAACCAATTACCTCAGAAAAAGTAAAATAAAAATAAATAAAGCTTTTTTAATTTTCTTCCAGTATTGGCGAATAAATTGCTTTAAGACTATTTATTCTTGTTTCTACTCTCTCTAATTCTTGTTCTATATCTAAGACAGTGTCGCTACTTTCTTCATATAAAAGTTCTAGTTTTTCAATGATATGAGTTAATTCTTGTCTAATTTGTTCCCTTTGACCTCTTAATAGTTGAGTATCTCCATCTTCATCAGAAAGTGCTATTTGTCTTTCATCCATTTGTGAAATAAGTTTTTTGATTTCTCTAAGAATAGCAAGCTGTTTCTCAGTTAAAGTATTTTTTTCTTTGTTTGCTTCACTTAATTTTCTTTCTACAACTTGGGTCAATATATTTTCTCCGCTTTCTTTTGGCATATTAAATTTTTTTAACTTTATAATTTTCAGGTGCGTTTTTGAGATATTCTTCCAGTTTTGGACGAGTGAGAAGTCCTTTTTGCGCGCCGATTTCTTGAACTACAGACATGGAGTTTATCGGTCCCCAAGCAAATGCTTCGAGCGGAGATTTGCCCAAAGCAAGCGCTGCTGTAAATGTTGAGGAAAATGCGTCCCCAGCCCCCGTGCGTTCAAATGGCGGAGCGATGTCGGGATAAATTGGCATATTCCAAAGTTCGTTATTAAAATATAAATAGGCTCCGTTTGGACCATCGCTGATTGATACTATTTTTGGACCTAGGGCGATAATACCTTTTGAAAGTTCTAGAATATTTTTACTTTGTATTCCTAAAATTTTCTCCGCTTCTTCAACGTTGCAGAAAAAGATTTCTGTTCGTTTATAAATATCTTTCAATTTTTCAATTCCAAATTTTATTTGGAAAGTTCCTGGTTGAAACGCGAGTTTTGTATCTGGATATCTCTTTAAATATTCTGATATTTCTTTATGATATTCTAATGAATTTTCCGCCAACGAACTCAAATAAATCCAAGCTGTCTCTTTTAGGACGGGGAGTTTGTAAACAAATTCGGTGTGTTTGATTAAAATTGTGCGATCAACATCATACCAAAGGACATAATGATAATTTGTATTTTTATTTCTTTCCACAGTCACATAGTCTGTGATTACTTTATCGTTTTTTAGGCTGTTTAAACAATCTTGGCCATGTTCATCATCCCCGATATTGGTAACAATGGCGGACTTCAATCCAAGTCGAGAGGCTGACACAGCCGCGTTTGGACTGTTTCCCACGGCAGGCACCACTGTGACTGATTCATAAGGGACTTTGTCTCCAAAACGCACGCAAAGTTCGCAAGCATCTCCATCTATTTTGCAATGCACATGGGCGTCTTTTAACTTGATAAACGCATCTATGACGATGTCCCCAATTGCCAAGAAATCTACCCCGTTAGAAGCAGGTCGCCCCGAGGTGACCGTAGCACTCTCGTGTTCGAGAGGGCGGCTTCTAACGGGGTCTATTTTATTCTCTTTGTCAAACATGATATTATTGTAGCATATTATTTTATGGATAAAAAATTCATTTTGGTTTTGATTGTTATTGTATTTTTTTCTAGTTTTAAATTGGCTTGGGCGGAGGTTGTTATAAATGAAATTAAATATTCTCCAACCACAAAACAGTGGGTAGAAATTTATAATGACACCGACAACTTTGTCGATCTTGCTAAATATAAAATTTTAGATGCCGGAGCATCAGTAAACGGACATGGTGTTTCATTGTGTTCAAGTTCGCTTTCTCCTCATTCATACGCGATTATTGCGAAAACGCCCGAGGATTTTTCTAATTCTACGGTTACACTTTGTAAAAGCTCACTTGGAATAAAGTCTACTGCCGATGATACAGTGATACTGAAAATCGGTTCGGATACAGTTGATACTGTTATGGTTGCTGAAGGATCTGCTACAAGTGAAACCTCCTTACAACTTATAAATAATTCTTGGATTGGAGCTACTCCCACACCGGGTAAGGCGAATGAAACTACCGCAAGCGCATCTTCATCTGACAGTGGTGTCGGTGATGATGGCGAAGATGCTTCAAACGATTCAGAGTCAGAACCAAAAGTAATTGTGACTCCAAAAATGAAAGCAATAATTTCAGCCAATGCTTCGGCTTTTACTGGGCAACCTTTTGAAATGAAGGCGAATGTTTTTGGTTATTCTAATGAAAATGTTGTTTTGGGCAGAGCTTATTGGAATTTTGGCGATGGTAGTTCATTTGAACAGATAAATAATTTTGAAAAGTTTTATCATACATATTATTATCCGGGCGACTATGTTGTATTTTTAGAATATTACAAGAATAATTCTTCACAAACCCCAGAAGTTAAAAATAAGATAGTGATAAAAGTTGTTCCCACCACTGTCGTTATCTCTAGAGTGGGAAATGAGAAAGACTTTTTCGTTGAGCTTTCAAACAATGCCAGTTCGGACATTGATGTTTCTAATTGGGTGATAAACGCCAATGGGAAGACTTTTATTTTGCCTAAAAATAGTGTGATTATGGCTAAAAAGCCTATGATCATTTCTGGTAAAATTACCGGATTTAATTATGGTGATCAATACAATTTAAAACTTCTTTCTTCAACTGGGGAAACTGTTTTTGATTATAGAGCTTCTGTTTCGTCAATATCCAAAGCGAGCGTAAAGTCTAAAATCAGCACATCCACTCCGATTGTTTCAATTATTCCAGATGAGCAGTTTCCGACTTTGACTGATTTAAATTTAAATGGATCTGCTGAAAATTCATTAGCTTCCGTCGATTCTGCTGATGTTGTAAAATATTATCCAATTCGTATATATATTTTAACTTTTATTTTGACTATTTTTGTCGGAGGTTGCGCGGGTTTGGTGTATTTTATTCGTCAAAGAAATGTTGTTTCTAATACAGGAGATGATTTTAAGATTTTAGATGAATAAATTCGCATCTATTTGAAATTTATTCTAAATTTGGTATAGTGGATCTATATGATTTTCAAAAATAAAATTTTATTTCTTTTGACAAAAAAGCGATATCTTTTTGGCATACTTGTTGTGTTTTTTATAATTGGCGGAATATTTATCTTTAATAAACAAAAAATCACGAACAATGTCATTGTGGTTAGCCATAAAGATTTTATCAATCAGGTTTCTGTTTCTGGAAAGGTGGTGGCGGTTGAGGATGTTGATTTAGGATTCAAGAATGAAGGACGCATTGAACGTATTTATTTTTCAGTTGGACAAAAAATAATACATTCTGGCGCTTTAATCGCGAAGATTGACTCAAAAGACGCTGAAAAAGATGTTTATGACGCGGAGATTGGTTTAGAAAATGCCAGATTGGATTTGGCAAAAATTAAATTACAAAACTCTAATGAAAACTTAAGCTCAAATTTGCAAAAAGCTTATGACGATGGATTTACTGCTGTGTCTGACGCCTTTTTGGATCTGCCGTCTTTTGTGACCGGTCTTGAAGATCTCTTTGCCGAGAATAATCTTTCCGATAATGCGGCGAGATCTAGCGGAACCATAGCGGTTGGTTATAGAACTCAAGCAGAAAAATTATACTATGAAGCAAAAAGCAAATTTGAAAAGAATAGAATAAATTTTAGAAAAATAGATCGCAATTCACCTAAACCAGAGATTGAATATATCATAGATGATACGTATGGAACAGTTAAAATTTTAGCCGATGCGGTAAAAAGCGCCAAAAACTTTGTAGATTATTTATCAGAAGACACGAGCGATGCTTCCAATTTTACTTCTTTCCAGACTATTCTTTCTGGATATGCCAATGCGATCGACGACCATCTCTCAAGTCTCCTTTCTATTCAAACAAGCATAAAGAATTACAAGGATGCTTTTTCTGATACCGGTTTAGATGTTCAGAGTTCTTTGCTCTCTATAAAGCAGAAAGAAAATGCCTTGCGAGACGCGCGGAATAAATTGGAAGATTATTATATTCGCGCGCCGTTTGATGGAATAATAACAAAAATAGACGCGAAAATCGGAGAAGTCGCTCGTTCAAATACCTCTCTCGTTTCTATGATGAGCGCCGATGTTTTTCAGATAGAGAGTTATGTGCCAGAAGTGAGTATTGCTCAGATTAAATTTGGAGATGAAGCGAAAGTGACCCTTGACGCTTATGGAGAAGGAGCTTTGTTTCATGCAAAAGTTATTTCAATAGATCCGGCTGAAACGATCCGAGATGGAGTTTCGACTTATAAAATAAAACTTCAATTTAACGAAAAAGATGATCGTATAAAGTCCGGCATGACGGCAAATGTTTCAATCATTACTTTCAATAAGCCAAATGTAATTGTGATTCCTGGCGGAGTTGTCTTTTATAAAGATGGAAAGAATTTTGTGCAATTAAAGATTGAGGAAAAAATAATCGATACGGAAGTCGTGTTGGGAAGCGTCTCCGCTTTAGGTCAAGTTGAAATTGTTTCGGGTTTGTCAGATGGCGATGTGGTTCTTAGTCCGCTTAATTCCACAGTAAAATAATATGTTTTCTTCATTAAATATTCGCATTGGATTTTTTCTAGCGAAGCGTCAAATAAAAAGATCCAATCCTTGGACTACGTTTCTGATAATATTTGTGATGTTTTTCACCTTTTTGAATCTGGTGGTTATAAGCGGAATTCTCGTGGGTCTTATCCAGGGAGCCATCGTCGCGGTGCGCACTCACTATACGAGTGATGTTATTATTTCCAGTTTAAACAATAAAACATATATCGAAAACAGTCCGGAAGTTATCAGCATTGTAAAATCAATACCAGAAGTGGAAGCGATGTCAGCGAGGTATCTCGATGGAGGCACCTTGGAAGCCAATTACAAAACACGCACTAATGAAAAAGAAAAACCCAATACCGCGGTGGCTTCGATTACTGGCATTGATCCGATAGCTGAAGACAAAGTGACCAATCTTTCCAAATTTATAGTTGAAGGAGAATATTTGGTTCCCGGAGATTATGATCAAGTGTTGTTGGGGGCGTATTTGGACAAAAAATATTTACCGATTGATTCTCCCGGATTTTCCGCTTTAAACAATGTGGCGCCTGGCGTCAAAATCCGTCTGAAAGTGCACGGAGTGGAACGCGAGGTTACGATCAAGGGAATCATAAAAGCGAAAGTTGATGAACTTAGCATGAGGGTTTTCATGGTTGATTCTCAGTTGCGGGGCATGATTGGTCGTAGCGATTTTAATGTTGCTGAAATATCCATCAAGTTAAAATCTGGCACTGATCCGGCTCTCATCAGGGACATTCTAAAACAAAATGGAGTCGATCGTGTGGCAAAAGTTCAGACATACGCCGACGCTCAGCCAAAGTTTATTAAAGATATGGTGGACACCTTTGCTTTGCTTGGCAATATGCTTTCTTCTATTGGTTTAGTGGTCGCTTCAATCACGATTTTTATTGTGATTTTCATTAATGCGATTACTCGTAGGAAATTTATCGGCATCCTGAAAGGTATCGGCATCAACGAGAGAGCCATTGAGATATCATATATTTTACAATCTTTTTTCTATGCTTTATGCGGTTCCCTTATTGGTGTTATTGTGCTTTATGTATTTTTGGAACCTTTTATGACGGCGCATCCTATTGATTTTCCTTTTAGTGATGGCATACTCGTTGCTCCCATCAGTGGGACAGTGTTCAGGGTTGGTTTGCTTATGATTACAACAATTGTTGCCGGTTTTATTCCCGCTCGACTTGTGGTTCGCAAAAATACGCTTGATTCGATTTTAGGTAGAAATTAATTTGTAATTTATGATTGAAGTAAAAAATTTAAAAAAATCATTCAAAGATGGAGAAAAAACAACGGAGGTCTTGAAGGGTATAGACCTTACTGTCCAAAGTGGAGAATTTATTGCCATTATGGGTCGTTCGGGCGCTGGCAAAAGCACTCTTCTCTATCAAATGAGTCTGCTCGACGAGCCGACCAGCGGAAAAATTTTTATAGATGAAAAAGATATATCGTCTTTGACGGTCAACCAGAAAACCAGTTTTCGTCTTTCTGATTTGGGATATGTTTTTCAAGATTATGCGCTTCTTCCAGAAATGACAGCTTTGGAAAACGTAGTCCTTCCGCTTTTGATGCAAAATATTCCTGAAAAAGAAGCCTACAAGAAAGCGATCGAACATTTAACCAAAGTCGGCCTCGGGCAAAGACTGAACAATTTATCCAGCAAACTTTCCGGAGGCGAACAACAAAGGGTGAGCATTGCGCGCGCGATAGCTCACGATCCAAAAATTCTTTTCGCTGACGAGCCGACTGCAAACCTAGACAATGAATCATCTCGCATGATTATGGATATCTTTAAGCAGTTACATGCTGATGGGCAAACCATAATAATGGTTACTCACGAAGTGGAATATAGCAAGTTTGCCGAACGCATTATTCATCTGGACGATGGCAAGATTGTTTCTGTTTAAATTTTATAATTTTCTTATCTTTATTTTTGTTTGTTTTTTTGCTAGAGTCTAAATATGTCGCTTAAAATCGGAATTGTCGGCTTACCGAA
>CAYIOX010000018.1:0-11231 GCA_964365245.1 uncultured Candidatus Saccharibacteria bacterium | reverse complement strand
CTCTTTCCCTACACGACGCTCTTCCGATCTTAAAGTTTTCATATATTTTTTTATTCTTTATCTCCACCTTTCTTTAAATTCACATCCATTGCCAGACCTCGCAAATAGTTTAAGAGAACATTGAATGAGGCCGGAGAATTTGGCGGTCGAATAGTCTCATTTTTGATAATAGAATCAAAAGTCGCCGATCTGCCCAGTATGTCATCTGATTTTATAGTAAGCATTTCACGCAAAGTGTAAGCCGCGCCGTAACCCTCGAGAGCCCAGACTTCCATTTCTCCAAATCTCTGTCCTCCTCCTTGAGCTTTTCCGCCAAGAGGTTGTTGAGTGATAAGAGAATAAGGCCCAATCGAACGCATGTGAATTTTATCTTCCACCATGTGATGAAGTTTAAGCATATACATATAACCGACAGCCACATCCTGCTCAAAGGCTTCTCCAGTGCGTCCGTCAAAAAGTTTCAATTTGCCATTTTGTGGCAATCCCGCTTTTTCTAATTCAGCGCTGATCTCTTCATGTTTGGCTCCCAAGAATGGAGGAACAATAGCTTGATAGCCGAGACTATTGGCTGCCATGCCGAGATGCATTTCTAAAATTTGTCCCAAGTTCATGCGGGAAGGAACACCGAGTGGTGAGAGGACGATATCAATCGGCGTGCCATCTGCCGTATAAGGCATATCCTCTTCCGGTAAAATTGTAGAGATAACTCCCTTGTTTCCATGTCGCCCGGAAAGTTTGTCTCCAACAGAGATATTTCTAATCTGCGCTACTTCTATCACAATCTTTTTAATAATTCCCGCTTCAAGCGTATGCCCCAAATCGCGAGAAAAAACTTTCACGCCAATTATGCGTCCACGCTTGCCATGTTCCACTCGAAGCGATGTATCTTTGACATCACGCGCTTTTTCAGAAAAAATAGAACGCAATAATCGCTCTTCTGGAGTAAGTTCAGTCTCACCCTTAGGCGTAATTTTACCTACTAAAATATCATTTTCTCTGACCTCCGCCCCAATGCGAACAACACCATCTTCATCCAGATCTTTAAGCTTCAGTTCTCCGACATTTGGTATATCGCGAGTGGTAATTTCAGGTCCGAGTTTCGTATCGCGAACTACACAAGTAAACTCTTCAACATAAACAGAGGTGAACTTGCTCTTTTTTACCAAACGCTCAGAAACAATTATCGCATCTTCATAAGTCGATCCAGACCAAGACAAGAAAGCCACAAAAATATTTTGTCCAAGCGAAATTTGTCCGCCCATCGTGCTACTGGTGTCCGCCAACACATCGCCTTTCTTTACTTTATCTCCCACGTTGACCAATGGACGCTGGTGAAATACGGCAAAGTTGTTGTTCCTCATGAAATTAACAAGAGTGTAGACAGATTCTTTTTTTCCTTTAACAATTATTTTTTTGGCATCCAAATAAGAAACAACGCCGTCTTCTTCGGCGATAACCAACCGCCCCCCATCCCTAGCCGCCAATTCTTCCACACCCGTGGCAACAAATGGCGCTTCTGGCAACACGCAGGGCACAGCCTGTTTTTGCATATTGCTCCCCATTAACGCTCTATTGGCATTGTTATGTTCCAGGAACGGAATCATCGAAGTCGCTATGGAAAAAGCTTGATTCGGAGAAACATCAATAAAATCAACCTCGTAGCGAGAAATCGCGCCTGGCTCTGTTTTGATTCTCGCTTCCACCTTCTCTTCTGTTATATTTCCATCCTCGTCATAAGGAATCCCCGCATGAGCAATGTTGTATTTTTCTTCCTCGAGAGCATTCAAATAAACAACCTCGCCAGTAATACGTCCCTTGGCGACTTTCACATAAGGAGTTTCGATAATTCCAAATTCATTTATTTTTGCATAAGTGGAAAGGTGCAAAATAAGCCCAATATTCGGACCCTCGGGAGTATGAATAGGGCAAACTCTTCCATAGTGAGAAGGATGCACATCGCGAACTTCGAGTCCAGCGCGCTCGCGAGTCAAACCTCCGGGCCCCAAAGCAGAGAGAGTGCGCAAATGTTCTATTTCATAAAGCACATTCTCTTGAGCCATAAATTGTGAAAGTTGGTTGGTGGTGAAAAATTCTTTGATGCGAGCTTGGAGCGGACGTTGATTGATAATGGCAATAGGCATGGCGGTATCAACGTCGACAATAGACATTCTATCTTGAATATTTCTCTTGATTTGCATCATGCCGGTGCGCACTTTTTGTTGAAGTATTTCACCAACAAATCGAACACGTCTTTGACCCAAATGATCTATATCGTCACTCTTCCCATCAGGAGTATTATTCAAAGCGATAATGTTCGCGATAACAGTTACTAAATCTTCTTTGGAAATAATTCTACTAGCTAAAGCCGTCTCGCTCATAGATTTATCAAAACGCTTATTAAATCTAAAACGGCCAACTGGAGAAAGATCGTATCTTTCAGAAGTAAACAAAGAGTTGATAAAATCTTTGGCATTATCAGCCGTCGCCATATCGCCATCTCTTAAACGCTTGTAAATTTCAATGTATGAATCGTTTAAACTCTTAACCCCGTCTTTTGCTAAACACACCTTTATCGTCTCTTCACAAAAATGATTTCCGGAAAAAGCCTTTAATATCGCTTCATTATTCTCATAACCCATGACTCGAAGAAGCGCGGTGGCGGGGAATTTTCTCTTTTTATCTATTCGGACATAAATCGCTCCATCCGCCTCCGACTCTATCTCAATCCAAACTCCGCGAGCCGGAATAATTTTAGCGCCGAAATATCTGTTGCCCTTGCTCTCCGACTCTGTAAAAAAAACTCCAAAACTTCGCGCCAGTTGTGGCACGATAACGCGTTCCACGCCATTGATGATAAAAGTCCCGTGAGAAGTCATCAAAGGAAGCTCGGACATGAAAATCTCTTGCTCTTTTGTTGTGCCTAAAATTTTATTCGTCAATTTTACCCGAGCTTTGAGAAGACCTTGATATGAAAGTTTATTTATTTTAGCGTTATTCTCGTCATACTTACACTCGCTAAGTGAAAAAGAAGTAAATTCAAGTTGAAACTTTTTGGCGGAATAATCGCTAATGGGAGAAAATTCTTTGAAAACTTCGCCAATACCCTGCTCTACCAACCATTTGAAACTTTTCAGCTGAGCTTCGATTAAATTTGGAAATTCAACCAAAGGTTTCTTGTATCTTGAAAAATATTTCTTAGGACGCTTTGTTTCTGTTTGCATATTTATTTTACTTAAACAAAAGAATATCAGCCTGAGACTGATCCGCCTTGGGCGGAAAAAACAAAAGAAAAACAGACGAAAAGTGCTTTTCTTTGGCTTCTTAAAATTTATTTATAGTTATGATTAAGTTAAAACCCTAGTAATATAAACAAAATATAACACCAAGATTGCATCCGATACTCAATCAATGAATCTCAAACAGCCTACCCTATTTCTTTTTTTTTGTCAAATATAGTTTTGGGGATAAACAAAGTCCCCTCCCGAAGCTCGAGGCTTGGGGAGGGGGTGATGAAGTCATGTGCAGTGATTAAGCTTGTTGAGGGCAACCCTCGTAACTTCGACGTCGAAACCCGCTTTGACGATCCTCTTCAGGGTCCCCGCATCGTTGATGGCATTCTGAACCATTTTGATGATCTTGTTTCGGATTTTGACAGCCTGACTAGGGTTACGCACAACAGCTTTGTTCAAAGCAACAGCCTCTTTTCGCCAATTGATTTTCATTTTCGTCCTTTGGTTAAAGGGTGAACTCTTATTTATAGTATACCACTTTAACGACACTAGTCAAGTAGCTGTGGAAAACTCAAAAAATCAAGTTTTAGGGGGTTATTTTGGTTCCTTGTTTACTGGATTTTCTCCATTCTTCAATTTTTTTATGATTGCCAGATAACAGCACTTTCGGAACTCTAAAGATTTTGGGTTTCTTGTCCCGTCCTGACGAGGTGTATTTTAAAATTTCAGGACGGGTATATACTTCACTGCTTGAAATTCTCTCTTCTTCCAATGATTCATGTTTTCCGAGCACGCCCTTAATCTGACGGGAAATGCAATCTATCAAAACCATCGCTGGAAGCTCTCCGCCAGTCAACACATAATCCCCTATTGAAATCTCTTCTGCGCGTAATATCTTCTGCACTCGTGCATCTATGCCTTCGTAACGGCCAGAAATCATAATGACGTCGGAATATTTTTTCGCAATAGTTTTGGCATAAACTGTATCAAACTTTCTGCCAGACGCAGAAAATAGAATTATCTTAGTTTTATTTTTGTTCTTCACTACGTTCAGAACCTTCGCCACTGCTTTTAGCAGTGGCTCGGCTTTCAGAACCATACCCGGTCCACCTCCATACGGTTTGCCATCAACTGGTTTGTAATTATTTTTTGGCGCTTTGATAAAATCTCTCGGATTATAAAACTTAATGTAAATTTTTTTATTTTTTATCGCCCGCCCAATAATAGATTCTTTTAAATAAGAATCAAACATCTCTGGAAAAATTGTGATTATATGAAAATTCATTTTTGTATTCTATCAAAAAATCCCCCATTCGGGGGATTTTTTTTAAATTCCTTTTAGATCTTCCATCGCTTGATCAACAGTCTTTAAGGTTGGAGCGCTATTTGTCATAGGTCGCTCGGTTCTTTCTGGTCTTACACTCCCTTCAGGTTCATTTATTTTCAAATTCACGCGAGCATTATTCTTCATGCCAATAATTCGTAAAAGCGTCCGAATAGCTTTGGCGGTATTTCCCATTCTTCCGATAATCTTACCCATATCGGCAGGATTTACAGTGAGACTAATAAGCACACCCATCTCATCCACAGTGCGATCGATTTTTATATCGTTCGGATTATCAACAAGAGCTTTCACAACATATTCCAAAAATACCTTATCTGCGTCCATATTTTTTATTAATATTATTTTTCCTAATAATCGTGCAGTGTTCCGACATAACTGCTTGCCATATTATACAGAATTACTTTTTTGCTTTCAACTCTTTTCTTTTTTGCGTTGGCTTTTTCTTTGGCAACACATTCACTTTCTTGCCTTCTATGACATTATCGTGCACCAAGAAATTATGCATAGTGTCTGAAAGTTTTGCGCCTTCCGATACCCAATATTTTATTCGGTCATTGACAAAACTTGTCCTTAATTTCTTATCTGCCACCTTTGGATTATAAGTCCCGAGCAACTCTAAAAATTTACCGCTCTTTGCGCTGTTTTTTGAGTCAGTCAAAACCACCCGAAATGATGGATCATTCTTTCTGCCTATTCTCTGCAATCTTATTTTTAACATGGTATCAGCTTAACATAAATTATAAAAAAGGCAAACTTGTGGGTCTAAAAACAGAAAAGCTCGAACGATATTGTTCGAGCTCCGCTTTGTTCGATAAGAGTTTTCCAGGCAACTCCGATGCCTCAATATCTAAAACAAGTTAACGAGAGAGCGGAACGCGACCTGAAACGCGTTCCGCCCCACGATTTCCCAAACAATGGGCTCGCTCCAACTCCGCCAATTGGGCGGACTCCCCTCCTGACATACACGAAAGCAATTTTGTCAGGCGGGAAAGTTTCGCGTTCAAACAGAGTGACGGAACCTGAGCTTTTGCTTCCGTTTGAATTTCAACGTCTCCAAAACGTTGATCTTGTCGCCGTCATCTGGAAGAGCGCCAGCCTCGATGAAATCCAAACCATCGACGCCCTGAAGCAATTCATCCATGATGCGCTTGCTAAGAACAAGAGAGTCGAAACCGTCCGCAATCACGAGGTTGTGAACGTTCCCGAAGGTGTGCGAGACGGCATGCACCACAATGAGAACACCCATCCCGATTACGTGGTTGGTGTCACTCCATGCGACAACCACCTTGCTCTTTCTCGCATGAGTAGTGAGGGTTTCTTCGTCTACCCTTCCCGCTTTTGAGTGTTGCGACCGAAGAAGCGCATTGACGTCATTGACGACCTTCAAACACACTTCGCTGGACCTTAACCGACGTACTTCGATTTTTCCGCTAAACATAGTAAATTCACTTTCTTTGAAAACCTGTTTTAAGTCGATTGGTCAACGACTAACTGTCTTTTTTCAACGATTTAATAAAATGTAAACATAAAAAAATATAATAATCAAGCTTGACTTTGTGCGCACAATGTATATACTATCTTTATGACTACATTAAACATAAGGATTGATGAGAAAATAAAAGAAGATGCTCGCAAAACTTTTGCCAGCATGGGGCTTGATATGTCGAGTGCTGTAAAGCTTTTCTTCTACCAAACAGTGGAAGAACAGCGTATCCCATTTGAATTACATACCATAAACGGTTACACCGAAAAATATGAAAATGAAATCTTGAAAGAAGTAGAAAATACTATGAATGATTTAAAAAGTAGAAAGAGGAAACCATATAAAAGCATCCAAAAATTGCATGCTAAGATTTTAAACACAAAATAAATGCTCTCGGTAATTGAATCAAAAAAATATCAAAAGTCATTAAAAATATATGTGAGACAGAAAAGTTTTTCAATTAAAAAACTTGAGAAAATAATAATGTTACTACGTAAATTATTAGAATAAATTATATGTCACACAAACCAATAAATGAATTACAGGGCATTATCTCTATTACCGCAAAAGGCACTGGGTATGTCGCTATCGGAGAAATAAAAAACAAGGGACAAGATCCAGAAGTTGATTCTAGACATTTAAATACCGCCATGCACGGAGATATGGTGGAAATCGTTCTCCATCCTAGGAGCCACGGACGCATCAAGGCGGAAGTGTCAAAAATAATCACTCGCGCCAAAATGCGTTTTGTTGGAATTTTAGAAAAAAAAGGCAACATGTTTTTCCTTAGACCAGACGATACAAAAATGTATACAGATATATTGATTCCTGAGAATATGTTGAGCGACGCCAAGGCTGGACAAAAAGTTTTTGTGGAAATACTTTCATGGACAGACGCACGCAAAGTCCCAGAGGGGAAAATAATTAAAATCTTGGGAACTCCGGGAGATAACAATACAGAAATGCGCGCCATCGCGATAGAAAAAGGTTTTGATTCAGAATTGCCAAAAAAAGTAGAAGACGAGGCGAGAGAAATAAAAAAACGTGGCATTAAAGCAGGCGACTATGCGGGACGCAGAGATTTTAGGAAAATCTTAACTTTTACTATTGACCCTAGCGATGCGAAAGACTTTGACGATGCAATTTCGTTCAAAGAAATGCAAAATAATGAATACGAAATCGGCATCCACATAGCAGACGTGTCGCACTATGTAAAGCTAGGTAGCGCTCTCGACAGAGAAGCTCGCGAACGTGGCACTTCGGTTTATTTAGTAGATAGAACAATCCCCATGCTTCCAGAAGAGCTCTCAAACGATTTATGTAGTCTGGTGCCAGACCAAGACAGACTGACAATGAGCGCCGTTTTTATTATAGAAAAAAATGGAAATAAAGATTTAAGAGTAAAAAGCGAATGGTATGGACAGACGATAATACATTCACAAAAAAGATTTACTTACGAAGAAGCCGAGAAATCAATCAAAAAAAGCGACGCCCCTCTGCACAAAGAGCTGTCAATTTTAAATAATCTAGCAAAGCTTCTCACCAAAGAAAGATTTAAAAATGGCGCCATTTCATTAGAACAAGAAGAAGTCCGATTTGTTCTGGATAAAAATGGAGCGCCGATACAAGTTATCACCAAAGAACGTGGCGATTCAAACAGACTAATCGAAGAATTTATGTTGCTTGCCAATAAAAAAGTAGCGGAAGTTTTGTCTCCAAAAAAAATCCATCGCCACGGCGGAACAAGCAAAAGGGATAAGGAAGATGATGCCATATCCTTGTATCGCGTGCATGATTTGCCAAGCAAAGAAAAAATGGCCGATTTGGCATTCTTTTTGCGAAGTCTCGGACACAAGATAATTATAAAAGACGGGATCATTCCCAGTTATGAAATAAATAATCTTCTAAAGAAATTGGAAGGAAAAACGGAGGAAAATGCAGTCAATCGGGCAGTAATAAGGTCGATGGCAAAAGCGATTTATTCCATCGAAAATATAGGTCATTACGGATTGGCCTTTGAATATTACACACATTTTACTTCCCCCATTAGACGATATCCAGATATTATGGTGCATAGATTGCTTATTGATCATCTTGCCCATAAAAAAATCGCAAAAGAAAATTTCAGAGAACATTTGCGTGAATATGAAAAGATTGCCAGGATTTCGTCTGAACAAGAAAAACGCGCCTCTGATGCCGAGAGATCTTCAATCAAATATAAACAGGTGGAATATATGTCAAAACGCATAGGAGAAAATTTTAACGGAATTATAAGCGGAATCACGGAATGGGGTATGTATGTTGAAGAAGCAAATACAAAATGCGAAGGTTTGATAAAAGTCCGAGATATGCAAGACGACTTTTATGCTTTCAATGAAAAAAAACTGGAATTAGTGGGCCAAAAAATGAAAAAAAGGTATCGTTTGGGCGATCGTATAAAAATAAAAGTAAAAGGAGTCGATTTAGAGCGAAAAACAATAGACTATATCTTGATATGAGATTAAAAACAATCTTTTGGATCATAAGCGCTTTTGCCATAGGCATTTTCTTGGCTTGGTTAGTCGTATTTTCTTTAGAAAATTTTAATTTTAAAAAAATAAATCAATCACAAATCTCCGCTTCCAGTATAGAATCTTTAATCAGCGATGAAACCAAAACACAAGAAAAAAAACCAAAATATTTTTATCTAAATAACGCCAATGAAGAACCAAAGGTAGGAGCCTCTGCATATTTGATCGGAGATTTAAACACAGGAGAAGTTATACTGTCAAAAAATCAAGACAAAAAATTCCCAATAGCTTCAATATCTAAACTTATGACCGCTCTTGTCGCCAGTTTAATAACAACTCCGAATGACATCACCCAAATAAGTAAAACAGCTTTGGCTACAAAAGGAACAAATGGCCAATTAAAGTTAGGAGAGAAAATAAAAACTTTAGACTTGCTTTATCCTCTTCTTTTAGAATCAAGCAACGATGCGGCTGAAGCGCTTGCGGAGCGCTTCAGCCGAAACAGTTTCATTGAAAAAATGAATCAGGAGGCGAATATCTTAAAAATGTCAGAGACAATGTATGAAGATCCAAGCGGTCTCTCTCCTAAAAATCAATCGACTGTTTCTGATTTATTCAGATTGACAGGATATTTGAACAAGGAAAAACCGGAAATATTTTCAATCACAACCAGACGAAGTTACTCCAATAAAAAACACTCTTGGTCAAATATTAGTCAATTTGTAGGTAAAGACGAATATTTGGGTGGAAAATCCGGATATACCGACCCCGCAAAACAAACAATCGTTTCTCTTTTCAATTTGCCTCTTAGCAAAGAGGGCTATCGCCCTATCGCCATCATGCTTCTTCAAAGCAAAGATCGAGAGAAAGATGTGGAAAACATTTTAAAATATCTAAAGAAAAACATATATTACGGCGGAGAAGCTGACGCAAGCACTGATTGGATACAAGAAAAAATTGGAATGCCGGATATTAAAGACCCAAATTTCGTAACTCTTGCGTTTGCCGGCGACATCATGCTCGATCGAGGAGTTAGATCATCGGTAATAAAAAATTTCAATAATGATTATTCAGCGCTTTTCGAAAATTTGGATATTCTGAAAAAATCTGACATTGTTTTTGCAAACTTGGAAGGCACCGCTTCAGACCAAGGCAAAGACATCCACAATTTGTATTCTTTCAGAATGGACCCAGCCATCATACCGACCTTAAAAGGCGCGGGAATAAGTATCTTGTCTGTGGCAAATAATCACATCGGGGATTGGGATCGCGCCTCTTACATTGACACCCTTGCTCGCTTAAAAGAAAATGAAATACTTTACACTGGTGGAGGAAATAACAAAGAAGAATCGGAACAACCAACTATTATCGAAAAATATGGAATAAAAATTGGATTTTTAGGATTCTCTGATGTAGGTCCAAAATCTATGGAAGCAGACGCAGAGAGAGCTGGACAACTTCTCGCTAGTGATCCTCATTTTGAAGAGATAATACAAAATGCGTCAAAACAAGTCGACTACTTGGTGGTCTCTTTTCATTTTGGAAATGAATACAAAACAATACATAATAAGAGACAAGAAGAATTAGCACATAGGGCGGTGGATAATGGCGCAAAGATAGTGATAGGCCATCACCCGCACGTCATCGAAGACACCGAAATTTATAAAAATAGTTTTATCACCTACTCGCTCGGCAATTTTATTTTTGATCAATCATGGAGCGCGCCGACAATGAAAGGCATGCTTCTTGAAATAAAATTAAACAGAGATGGCTCTATGACTACTACAAAAAACACCATAAGATTAAACTCAGCTTTCCAACCAGAACAAATAATCAAAGGCAAAGAAGAAAAAGCGAAATTTCAAGCAATAAACACCAAACAGTAGACTTTTATTTAAAAGGTGTATACTTAAATTGAAAACCAAACCTTTGACCTATGAATTGCGAATATATCGAATGTAGTGGTGAAATTCTTCAGTCTGTTGTTGAGGCAGACGGCAGACAGTTTTGTTGTGAAGCTTGCAAGGAAGCTGATGCGCGCGAGAAAAGAATTCTCAGCGGACAATTAAGATTCCTTCCACAAGATCATGCAGGCGCAGAGCCAAACTGAAAGGAAAAGCATGCCTTACTGTTATAATTGTGACAAATTCATCGAGCCCAAAGATGAAGTAACGGTCGAGTGCAGGACATACTGCCCGACTTGTGCCAATAACACAAAGGAAGAGATTGCCCTCAAGCACTGGAAAAAACACCAGATGAAACAACAAAGGAGGGAGACAATGTTGGCACGATTATACAATCTTGAATATCGACCCTGAAATAATGGGTATCGCTAGCGGATCAAAACCCGCTGGCAATTTCGTTTCATTACACACAGTCAATAAATAAGATAACATAATGACAACGGCCGTTGTTATTACGACACTATCTTTCTTTTAACTACCTGACCTTATTTCGCAATAGCTGTCGCTTCGTCGAACTTGACAGAGAGAAGTTTAGACGCGCCGTTAGCGCCTATTGTTACGCCATACAACACACCGGCGCGAGACATCGTCTCGCGATTGTGAGTAACGACGATGAGCTGTGAATGTTTGGAAAGTTTTTCCAGCATATCGCCATATTTGCGCGAATTGGCTTCATCTAGCGCGGCATCGGTTTCATCT
>CAYIOX010000017.1:0-12391 GCA_964365245.1 uncultured Candidatus Saccharibacteria bacterium | reverse complement strand
CTACACGACGCTCTTCCGATCTCCGCCCCAAGCACATACTTAATTGAGTTTTAGAAATAAAATTGTTAAGATAATAAAGTTCCGCAGTATAATATCCGCTCATAGCTCAGCTGGTAGAGCAGCTCCCTCTTAAGGAGACGGTCGGGGGTTCGATCCCCTCTGAGCGGACAATGCCGAGGTGGCGAAATTGGCAGACGCACTTGCCTTAGGAGCAAGCGAGAGTAATCTCATGGGAGTTCAAGTCTCCCTCCCGGCACCAGAAAAATATCTTTATTTTCAGGCATAAAATTATGCTTGACTTTTGTATTTCAGTGTGATATACTTTATACAGAGTTCTATGAAAAATACATTCATCAGCTTCGTCGCAGTAGTAGCACTACTGTTTGCCGGGTGCCAAACAGCACCCATGACGGCCAAAAGCCGTCTTGACCAACAGGGTCAAATCGTCGAAAAAACGACGACCACAACAACTACCTCCGAGGGGAAAACCACCACTACGGTGGTCGAAATATCAAAAACTCCATCGGCTGGAGACCTCGAGATCAAAACCAGAGAGCTCGAAGGGCGCACCAAGGTTAGTGCGCGAGGTTTCTGGTCGGGAGTCTTTGGACCCTCCCCGTACTACCCACCCCTTTACGGTGGAGGTTACTATCCCACCGGAGGTGGACAGGATCGGGGTGGATACAATTATATATCCTCTCACTGACTGACAAAAGGGAGAATCGGGGACTCCTAAAGTTCACTGAAAAACATCAACAATTTCATGGCGTCGGCGCAGGACATCCTGCACGACGCCATTGACATTTATATACAAATATGCTATACTGACCAGTATGAATAAAATAAATAAAACAATATATATAATAAATTATAGCCTATTAACACTAATTATTTTAGCTTTCGGTTTAATAGCTTTTTCTACAATAGTTTCTGCAGAAGGTGGATACAATTATAATTACACTTCTGGTTATAGTAACCAATATGACAATTATCCAAACACACCGACCTATACTCCTCCCCCAACTCCAATTTATATTCCTATACAAACAGAAGTTCCAGTTTATATTCCGACACCAACACCGACAAAAATTAATTCTGACGTTCCTGAAGCAACAACCTACACAGACACTTCTGCCGTGAAAGCAGAAAATTCTGATAATACCAATCTCGCCAGTAACGTTATCTTTGGATCAGACGGCATCTTCCCTTCTAGTTTGATCGGATGGATCATCTTGGCAATAATAGTCCTGTTGATAGTCATACTGATCAGAAGAATCTCTGGTGGTAGAGAAAAATATTTCGCCACAGAATTAAAACACGAATAATCCAGCAATAACACCTTAGCAAAAGCTCCCTATTAGGGAGCTTTTTGGCTTGACTTTTGCTATGTTTCATGATATACTGCGAAAGTATCTCGCTCTTTGACAAAAAGGTTAAAAACGAACAGTTTGCTCATCAAGTGGCTAAGATTTGGCTTTTTGATGAGCGAACCGTTCGCTCAAATTTTAACTAAAACCCGCTCCCCGACTTGAGGTCGGGGAGCACAATGCGCTAAGCGCAGAAAGAGAGAGAAGATATGAAAGAACATTGGATAGAAATAGCGATATACGTACTGGGTACGATGGTCCTGTCGGCGTTCCTAGTGTACGCACTTGGAAAGTTGGACATACTGTGGACTATTGTAGAGAGTGGAAACATGGGATTTGTCGTGCGTGGCAAATCACTCTTCAGAATCATCCATGACGTACGTGGCAAAAAATTAGCCGGTAACGCTGTCAATGGAACCAGCAAGTTCATCGATGGAGAGGAAAAAAGAACTTGGTTGCAAAAAAAGTTCGGGTTGTATTGGATTGGTTTTCCACCAGCCTCGGGGATACACCCATTCAAAATCAAAAAAGAAAGTGAAAACCCAGAGGGCCATGGAGTGGAAAATTGGACTACGGGTGTAAAAGAAGCAACAGTAACGTCACTTCTACACACCTTTCCTAGACCATTCATTCTCCGAGACGTGGAACTCAAAAACCGAACTCGGGTCAACCTCCTTGTGGTAGCAACGTTTGAAGTAATCTGCCCTTACATTCCAGTGTTTAAGTACAAGGGAGATTTCTTCATCAGGGCTAGTTCGAGGATTCGATCGGCGACTGACGACATCGTGAAAGAAATCGAGGACATCACCGCATTCATTGCAGCACCAAAAGGAGAAGAAGGTGGAATACTCGAAGGGTTGAAAAACCCCACAAGCGCCTTCAACCTGGAGCTAGTGGCAAACGTCGGCATAAGGCTGGTTGGAATCTCAATTCCCCAGTTTGACGGAGACGATGCCATACTTGCGGCAGCAAACGAAGAGTCTTTGGCCATCTTGAGAGGCAAGGCAACGGTCGCAACTGCAAATGCAAATAGAGAAAGTGCATTGATTGCATCAAGGACAAAGGCACAACAAGTCCTGATTGAAACCAGAGCTAACGCTGCTAGTGTTGTGGCTCTCGGAAGAGCACGCGGTCATCAGATCAGAGAAACTGTGGCAGCCATGGCCTCTACGTTGGGTTCAAAGGATGTGGTAGCAGAAGGTGTTACCGCCGTTCTCGAAATGGAAGCAGCAACAGGACCAAATTCTAAACTCACAACGTTGGTCAAGGGTGGTGGAGCAAAACCTGTAGTGCCAATCGGGGGAGGAAAAATAGTATGATTTACCTCCGAATCGGGTTTCCCATCTTCGCGTTGGGCGTAATTGCACTTCTCGTGTTAATTCACTATCACAAATCGGGAAAAAAATTCCCGTGGGGTTGGACTCTCTCCATCCTCGTCATCATCGCCATAGTCCTCGGCGTAGGGCTATGGATCAACGGCTGTAGGGAAACAGCTAAAGCGGAAAAAAGGGTGGCGTCAGAAATGATGCGAACCAACCCACCACCAAAGATCGTCGTCGTTCCAAGCGTCATAGACGCTACGACACCTGCAAGACTCACACTAGACTTTCATTTTCGGATTGAATCTGATGGTCCAGTAAACATAGAGTATCCTGGCGAGAAGCCAATGCTCTACACGCCGGGAAGAGGCTTTCAGCAAATGCCTCAACCTAAACAAGCGGGTCCAAAAGTCTTCACAGATCCTACGGACCCAACAAATGGACACACAGCTTTTCGGATCTATCCGATCCGATAAACAAAAAACAATCAGGCCTTAATCGCGCTGGCCATGCAAAAGGGCGGACTCGTGTAGAGTCCGCCCTTTCACATTTTTATGCCTAAAGATTAGGGTTGAATAGGTAAATTGACTTTCCCTTGCTCTGGATTTACTTGATCAGAAATATTTAAAGTGTTTGTGATAATACCGAGAATAGTCCAAACGCCCATCATTATAGTAAGCCCGACGATACCCCAAAGCATATGACTTTTCCCAATTGTCTTCTTTTCATCATTGGCGCCATTAGCGATAAATTCTACCAAGCCATAAAGAAAATACACCACTGCCAAAGCGAAAAGAAACACTATGAGTGGATTTATGATCTGCTGATTTACATTCCTCAAGAAAGAATTAAAGTCAGCGTAGGCTACTTTTGTAATGAATAAGCCCATGTCTTTGTTTTGTCTTTATTACTGAACAACAGGAACAGTTGGAAGTGTTATTTGTCCAGTGTTGCTAACATCAAATGTGTTGGTCAAAACCTTGACAAGTCCCCATACAGCGACGATAACAGCTAAACCGATGATACCGTAGATCATAGCATTTCTTCCTTTTGACTTTTTCTCTTCGTCTCCGGCAACCACATAAGAAATAACTCCCCAGACGAAATAAACAACACCAAGCGCTATCAAAACAGGAACAACCGCATTAAGAATCTGCCCCACTCTGCACAAAATTCCAAACAATGTCCCTCCTGTGCCAAGAGTGCAACCGCCAGAAGTAGCGCCAGTGGTTCCGATCTGCGCCAATGCCACGACAGGCGCCAAACCTAAAACAAAACCCGATAAAACAATTAATTTCTTTTTCATATTTTTTTTAAATTCACCCCGCCATGGCGGGACAAGCTAATAATAACTAATAATATCTTCTTATTCTACTACAAACTAAAATAAAACAAAAGCAATCACTAGGGCGATTTGACTTGCGGAACAAAATTGGTATCAATCTCAAATGTGTTGGTCAATATCGACACCAATCCCCAAACAGAGACCATCACCGTCAAAGCGATAATGCCCCAAAGCATGAATTGTTTGCCTTTTTCTTTTTTCGCCTCTTCGTCGCTGTTTATGACATACTGCACCACACCAAAAACAAATATGGCGACCGCTAAAGCAAAAATAAAGGGAATTACCGATGTGCTGATGATACAGGTAGCATAAATCAAGAGACTTTGAAAATTCTTGCCTAGAATACAACCACGACCTTGAACTGCATTATCAATCGGAGAAGTAAGATCAGTCGTATTATAACTTTGCCCGCCAAGATCAAAAGTATTCACGACAACATTCACAAGCCCCCATAAACCGACAATGACAGCCAGACCAATAATGCCATAAATTATTTTATTTTTCCCTTTAGTTTTCGCTTCTTCTTCGCTTCCAATGACATATTGGGTTATGCCCCAAACAAAATACACTATTCCAAAAGCAACTAAAACAGGAATGATTGAATTGAGAATTTTGTGCGTCTTGCATATCAAATTTCCAATACCATCCAAAGCGCCACACGCGTCAGCGTCTGAAGTCCAATAACTATTGTTGGCTCCACACTCCGCCGGTGTTGTAGATACGCCATCACTACAAGATCCCACAGCCTGCACTTTTGCTGTCGGACTAAATATTCCAATCAATGCGATCATTATTAAAATATATAATGCGTATTTTTTTATTTTCATAAAATTTTATCAAACTAAACCCCAGCTTTGAGCCCAGTAACAGTCGCTGATATCATCTGCGCTATGGCCCACGACCCCAAAAGTATCGCCGCGCCGATCAAGGTATACAACAGAGCGTCTTTGGCTTTGGTTAATTTTTCGGTATTGCCTCTCGCCGACACAAAAAGAAAACCGCAATAAATAATGGCAAGCGCCACGATCGGTATGCCGACTGTTAATACTCCCTCCAGAAGAGTTTTGATAAAAGCCGGAAGATTGGTCGGACCATTTCCACCCAATGGATTTACAAGTTTGACTTGAACACCAGGTGCTGGAACATCACCCTGAGCAAAAGATAAAACAGGTATAATTATCAAAAAAGCTATTAATATTATCTTATACAAATTTTTCTTAATAAAAATCATAATTGAATTATATATCAAAACCCTTTAAATATCCAAGTCCCATCGTAACCCAAAATTGATAATATAGTCCTGATAATGAGCCAAGCGCCAGATGCAATAACAAGCCCAAAGATCGCGTTGGTAAAGATATTTTTCGCTTTTGTCTTGCTCTCGGAACTGCCTCCAGAGGTTACCATCAAAAAACCGGCATAAAAGAACATCACCGCGGCGATAGGTATGGCCAAACCTTGAAAAATAAAACCAATCACATTGTTAATGAGATCCATAAAAGCGTTGAAATCGCAAGATGTTCGATTTGCCACTGTTCCGCAAGGAATTACTGGATCTCCGAGTTTATATGCAAAAGAAAAAACCGGCATAACTAACATTAAAAATATAAAAAAAGAAATTAAAAATTTTTTCATTTTAGCAATAATAAATTAAGTTTCATGCTTGCGTCGGATATGGCATTTTCGACAGTCATATTGTTTGAAAGCACTCCATCAATCATATTGCGGAAAATGTTGTTTGTGTCTTTATCTGACGGATCAATCCAACTCTTTGCATAAAGGGCGGAATCGTAAACAATCGGAGAATAACTGTCGGCTGGTTTAAGTTTCAGCAAGTCGCGACGAGCTGGCGCCGTTCCTGTGGCAATGGCGAATTTGGAAGCAAAATCTCCAGTAGACATGAGACTGGCCGCCGAAAAAGCCGTATTTAAATTCTTGGAAGAAGACAGAATGGCTAACCCCATGACATGAGACGCAGTCACTTTAAAATTGGCGCCTTTCATCTGCGGAATGGGAGCAACTCCTAAATTTTGATTGGGATTTTTGTTCACCAACGACATAAGCTCACTCGCAAAACCAAGATAAAATGCCACGTCTTCTTTGGAAAATGCGTCGTTAGAATTTAAAAATAACCTATTCCAAGAATATACATCTTTGTCGGGATTGGCAAAATCGGTATAAAACTTTAAAATTGAACCAAGATTGGATTTTGTATTTAACGTGTTTAGATTGGAATTAAAAATTCCATCTTTCTCCGTCACAATCTTGTTGCCTGCCTGCATAAAAAGAGCAGAAACAATGTCTTTCGCGTGAACAACATTTGAAAAGTGTCCTAGAGCAATCGCGCTTTTAATTATTTTGTTCGAATCGTCTTTTTTAGTAAGTTTCGGTATCATGCCGACTAGATCGTCCCAAAACACCGGAGGAGAAACAATAAAATTGGAATCCAACACGCTTCTATTGTAATACATCACAAGCGGATCAATAGAAAATGGAAAAGCCAAAATACCTTTGCTAGTCAAAAATACTTCCCCAGCCGAAGCATAATTATTTTTAAAAGAAGCAAGCGAATAGCTGGTAAATGGGATAGGAAAAATTTTATTAGCATAATGAAACGCCAAGTTGTCGGGCAGGAAAAACATATCGGGTCCCGAACCCTCGGCTAACGCTTCAAGCAAGTCTTGATCAAAAGTTTCCGCTTCTTTTTGCGCATATTTCACAGTAAAAGCGCGATTGACATTATTGAATTCTTCTATAAGAGGTGTCATAGTGGACCCCTTTACTGTCCCCCACAAAACGACAGTACCCAGAGCCCCCGGTGTGTCATTTTTGCCGATCGATATCGCTCCGGAAAAAACCAGAATACCAAAAATGGCCAGAGCAATAAATACAATTATGATTATAAGTTGGAAATTTCTCATGTATTATGACTTCGTTAATATTATACCATAATGATGCGCCCCAGCATCAATATTTCGCTCAATCGAAAAACCAGCCTTCTCAAACATCTCACGAGCTCTGTTTTCGGGAACAATATTTTTTGCGCCCATAATTGACGTTTGCGACCAATCGATCAGCAATACTCTGCCCTTTGGTTTTAATATTCTTTTTATTTCTTCAACAAAATTTTCTTTATCTTTTACTTGAAAAAGAACATTAGAAACAATGACGGCATCCACCACCCCATCTCCTATGTTTGTCCCACCCTTTTTTTCAATATCTCCCAAAAGAATCTCCACATTATTGAGCCGAGCATCTTTTACTTTATTTTTTATCGTAGCCAAATAATCTTTGTTTATTTCAATAGCATAAACTTTTCCCCTTGGAACCATTCTGCCTGCCGGAATAGAATAAAAACCGGTCCCCGCCCCCAAATCCGCCACAATATTGTTTTCCCTTAAATCAAAAGCTTTTAAATTTTTTATTGGATCAGTAAACATACATACATTATAATACAAAAAGATATTATCCACTATCCTTATTGTCAAAGAGACTCTTTGACATGTTATAATAAATTTATAAAAAATAGAGATTACAAAAATTTTAACCCCGGGGCGATAGTACATGTTTATAACCGTGGTAATAATAAAGAAAAAATATTTTTTGATAAACAAGACTATCAAGCTTTTCTTTTTAGACTTGGTCTTTGTTTGGGGTTTACTGAAGAGGAATTAAATAAAGAAAAGTCAATCGCAATGCCCTACTCAAGAATTAGAATTACTGATATGAACAAAAATGATTTCAAACTTCACGTTTTTTGTTTAATGCCAAATCATTTTCATCTCTTAATTGAACAGACTGGGAATATTTCAATTTCAAAATTAATGTCTAAACTTTGCACTAGTTATTCAAAATATATCAATAAAAAATATGGGCGTGTGGGACATACCTTTCAAGATTGTTTTAAAGCTGTACTTGTTGAAAATAATCCTCAATTAATGTGGGTATCTTCGTATATTCATATGAATCCAGTAAAAGATAGATTAGTAAAACATCCATCAGATTATATATGGAGTAGTTACAATGATTATATAGAAAAAAGGAATTTATTAATAATAAATAAAGAACTTTTATTTGGAACTTTTGGTGATATAAAAAACTTTATAAAACAAACACTAATATATGATGTCAAAGAGACTCTTTGACATGTTTGTTAAATTTTAAATTTTTTCTCTTTTTATATACAGATAATCCAAGAAAAAATGAAGTAGAAGACCAATACCTAAAAACATCAAAGGACGATAGAAGAATATTATAAGAATAGATAAGATACTAATTACCACATATCGCTTATGCAAGAAATGGGTTTTAAATGGATTCCTTTTAGGATGATGAATCGGAATAGAAAATAAATGATCAAGATCGACTAAATTCGAACCGACAATCAGTCCCAGATCTATATAATTTGAATTCAAGTTCTGCACATATATGAGAACATAAAAAACAACTAAATTTGATACAATATGTGTCGGCGTAGTCATAATATCTTAATGCCAAAGAGACACTTTGACATATTTGTTTAAATACAAGCAAGCGATGCAATACCGTCGCCAGCGCGAAGACGCATAACAGTCACACCTTGGGTTTGTCTGCCGAGAGAAGAAATATCTTTCAACGCTGTGCGAATCACTTGACCTTTTTTAGACATTGCAACCAATTCTATTTCTTCTCCAGTTAATACTTTAGCCACAATCAACTTGCCAGTTTTTGGAGTTACTTTTGCTGTTTTTACGCCTGAACCACCTCGTTTTTGAACCTTATATTCGTTTAAATTAGTCTTCTTGCCAAAACCATTAGCGCTCATAGTGAGAAATGAACCTTTTTCTGCGTTTTTTTTCTGATCATTTTTTATGACATCAACGCCAACGACTGAATCATCCTTGCTTAACTTTATTCCACGCACACCCCCTGCTGTCCTACCCATTTCTCGAATATCAGACTCTTTGAATCTAATAGACTGCCCTTCGGCCGTCGCAATCATCACTTCATCCCCCTTTTCCGTAATCAATGCGGAGATAAGTTGATCGTCTTTGTCTAAACGAATAGCGATAATACCACTCCTGCGCACATCTTTAAAACTTTCAGAAGACATTTTTTTGGCCGTGCCATATTTAGTGACGAGCATTAAACAAGAATCCGCCTTGCCCAAGTCTTTCGGCATAGCGAGAATAGAATTAATTTTCTCTTCCGTCGACAAAGAAAGAAAATTCATGATAGATTTGCCACGAGTGGCGCGACGACCCTCGGGAATTTCATACATTTTCATCTGATACACTTTTCCCAAATTAGTAAAGAAAAGCAAATTGCTATGAGTGGAGCCAGACACAAGCATAGTGACAAAATCTTCTTCTTTGGTTTCTAAATCAATTACTCCAACCCCGCCCCGCTTCTGCGCGTGATATTCAGAAGGGTCGGTGCATTTCACATATCCGCCTGCAGTCAAGACAAGCATCGTTTCTTTTTCTGGCACCAAATCTTCGTCAGAAATTTCTTTGACTCCACCTTTCACTATCTTTGTCCGTCTAACATCGTTGTATTTTTCACGAATTTCTTTTAATTCTCCCGCAATGGTCTGAAGTATCTTTTTGGGACTTGCCAAAAGGTCTTTCATTGTGGCAATAAATTTCTGTTTTTCTTCTAATTCATTTTCCACAGCTTTTCGTTCAAGTCCCGCCAGCTTGGACAATTTCATTTCCAGAATGGCTATCGCTTGCAAATCTGAGAATTTAAACTCTTTCATTAAATTAAATTTCGCGATTTGAGAATCTTTAGAAGCGCGAATGACACTGATGACACGGTCTATTTTATCAAGCGCTTTCTTTAAACCAAGCAAGATGTGCTCGCGTTCTTCCGCCCTTCGCAAATCATAGACGCTTCTCCTCTTGACTATTTCTTTTCTGTGTAAAATAAACTGCTCGAGAATGGATTTCAAAGAGAGAGTCTGCGGAACGCCATCCACCAATGCCACGATATTAAAATTAAAATTCGATTCAAGTTGAGTATTTTTATAAATATAATTCAAAACTTTTTCCGGATGCGCGCTAGGCTTCAAATCAATAACAATTCGAATATCTTTTGTAGACTCGTCTCGAAGCCCCTTGATGCCTTCGAGCTTTTTTTCTTGCACCAGCTCAGCTATGGCCATTATCAAATTGGATTTATTTACTCGAAAAGGAATAGAGGTGATAATAATCGAAAAATTCCCATCTTTTTGTTCCACGATCTCGGCTTCGCCTCGACAAACGACTCCGCCCCGTCCGCTCGAATAAGCGTGCAACATGTCTTTATATCCGTAGGCAATGCCTCCAGTCGGAAAATCCGGCCCCTTTATGAATTGCATCAAGTCCTCAGTCGTGGCGTCTTCGTTTTCTATTAAATAGGCCGTGGCGTCTAAGACTTCTGCTAAATTGTGCGGTGGAATATTTGTCGCCATGCCGACAGCAATACCTAAAGTGCCATTTAAAAGAAGCGCTGGCACACTCGACGGAAAAACTATCGGTTCTTTGCGAGTCTGATCATAGTTTGGACGAAAATCAACCGTCTCTTTTTCCAAGTCTCGCAATAATTCACCGGATATTTTTGACATTTTTGCCTCGGTGTAACGCATCGCCGCAGCATTATCTCCATCAATAGAACCAAAGTTCCCTTGTCCTAAAATAAATGGATAACGATAAGAAAATTCCTGCGCCATACCCACCATAGAATCATAAACTGCCACGTCTCCATGTGGGTGATATTTTCCAAGCACATCTCCGACCACAGCAGCCGACTTGCGAAAACGCGCCGAGGAAGTGAGCCCCATCTCATGCATCGCAAAAAGTATTCTGCGATGCACTGGCTTCAATCCGTCTCGAACATCTGGCAACGCTCGTGAAGTAATGACAGACATTGCGTAAGCCAAATATGATTCCTTCATTTCGGTTACTACATCAACCGGAAGAATTTTATCCACATCGTTTCCTTGATTATTTCCCTCACCTTTTGTTTCTGAAGATTTTTTCATAATAAAAAATTATTGCGATCCTGAAATACTTTTATATCCGCCGATTAAATTATCCTTCAAAGCGGAAAAGGGCTTTAAATCATCACTTATTTCTTTTTTTGCCTCAGGATTTGTCAAACTGGTTCCCAGAGAATAAATCCAAAGCGATAACAAAACAACACCAAAAATAATAGTCGAGACATGCAGGATATGTCTTCGAACTCCCTCAGGCTGACGTCTTAAATGATGAATAATTTTTTTCATTACATTTTATAACTTTATAAACTCTTTAAAACCACCACTTCTCCCTCTTTACCTTCTAAATCTTTCAATTTAACCGTCAACTTATCCATCACTTCCGCTTTTTCTTCTCCCATTTCTTTCAAAAACGCTTTCAATGAAACTTCGTCATAGTCCATTGGGATTATCATTTTGGGTTCAAATGAAGATGCGAGCTTGGCGGCTGATTTGACATCCAACAAGCTTGCCCCATCCTTTGCGGGACCCTTGCCTGCCTGCGTAGGCAGGCCCCCAACTGGAATAAAAAGAATATCTGGACTATTTATTGCTTCATGCGCTTCTTTTGAAATTTCCATATTTGATAACGCCCCAAGGAAAACGATATTAATATTGTCTATCGACAACACATAGATAGTATTGATATATTTTTTGTCTACTTCGTCCCTGACATGGTCAGAAATAAAAGTCTCAGACAAGACTCCTTTGATAAAAATTTCTTTTATTTCATAGTCTCCCGGACCATTGATAATAAAGGGCGTTCGTTCGCCATGAGAGAGTTGTTCTACGCCATTGTAGTCAGGGTGATTGGTAGTGACCAAAGCAACATCAGCCCCAAAATGAGCATTTATGCCCGTTTTAGAACCCTTACTGACAGGATTAAAAGAAAGGACTGTTTCTCCTTGCTGAATCTTAAAAAATTGTTTTCCAAAATATGTAATTATCATTGATTGCATTCTAACACATTATTTGCTATATTAAAAGCATTAAAAGCATGGATTTAGGGTAACCCCAAAGAGACACGCAGAGATGCAAATGACTCCTAGGAACCTAAGCCTTATATCCGCTTTATGGCGGATGTTTTAATTTTAGACAAAATTATATGACTAAAGTAATCAAAGAAGAAACAGTCGCAATAGTAAATGCAAACCCAGTTTTGAGTTCTATTCTTTCTCGCAGTGTCAATAAACCAGAAATTGAAACGCTGGTGGAAGGCGCGGTTATCAGCGTAGAGAAATCTTCCGTTTATGTCGATCTAGCTCCATACGGAGCGGGAATTATTTACGGTCGCGAATTTATTAACGCGAAAGACATAATAAAGAAAATAAGTCTGGGCGACACCATTAAGGCAAAGATCGTC
>CAYIOX010000016.1:0-12754 GCA_964365245.1 uncultured Candidatus Saccharibacteria bacterium | reverse complement strand
CAGACGTGTGCTCTTCCGATCTCTTCAGCCAGATTTCGGCTCTGCGATGATTATATTTTTTATATGGCTTGGCATGGTTCTCGTATCTGGAATTTCTAAAACTCATTTATTTCTTGTGTTTATGGCTGGTATTCTGATTTTTGCCTCATTTTGGTTTTTAATTTTTGCGCCGTATCAAAAAGCTCGTATTGCTAATTTTATTAATCCGCTTGCTGATATACATGGTTCCGGCTATAACGCATTTCAATCCACGATAGCTGTCGGTTCTGGAGAAATTGTTGGTAAGGGTTTGGGTTTTGGCACACAGTCACGCTTGAAATTTTTACCACAACCTCAAGCTGATTTCGTTTTTGCCGCATTCTCCGAAGAGTGGGGCTTTATTGGTTCTGTTTTAATTCTTTTGCTATATGTGGCAATAATTTGGAGAATTCTATATTCTGCCATTTTAGGAGCTCACAATTTTGAAATACTTTTTGGTATGGGTATTGCTATTTTTTTTATGAGTCATATACTCATCAATATCGGCATGAACTTGGGTTTGATGCCGGTTACCGGTATTCCCTTGCCTTTCATGAGCTATGGCGGTTCTCATCTTATATTTGAATTTGCGGGGTTGGGAATTTTAATGAGTATGAATAAATATGCAAGGTCGGTGCATAGGGATGATACAAAAAATGAATTTCTGGGGGTTTAAGCGTCGCGCTTTGATGAACGATGGCGCGACATAATTTTGCGAAATTATATGGAAATAATTGATGGAAAAAGAATACGTGGAGAAATTTTAGCTAAAATAAAAAAAGAAGTTGCCATGCTATCATTCAGGCCAGTTTTTTGCGATGTGCTCGTGGGGGACGATTCGGCATCTGTGCAATATGTAAATATGAAAGCAAGAACTGCTGAGACAGTCGGTATTCATTTTCATAGGGCAGTTTTTCCAGCATCAATATCTACTGCTGAATTAATAGAAGAAATAAAACTTTTAAATGAAGTGCCCAATATGTGTGGGATTATTGTTCAACTTCCGTTGCCGGCTTCTTTAGACAGAAAAGCCATACTTGATACTATTGATCCCAAGCTTGATGTGGATTGCTTGGGGACGATTGCGAGCGAAAAATTTTACAATAACTATAACAGTCAGACAGATTTGGCATATCCCACAGCCCTTGCTTGTATGGCGTTGCTTGATTCGCTTGATATTAATTTAAAAGGAAAGATTATTGTTGTGTTGGGGAAAGGGGAATTAGTTGGCAAACCAACATCGGCGCTTTTGCGTTATCGAGGGTTAAATTATCTTACAGTTAGCAGTAAAACAGAAAACAAGGAGTATCTTTTAAAACAGGCTGATGTTGTAATTTCCGGCATCGGTAAGGCTAGATATATTACTGGCAATATGATAAAACTCGGATCAATTTTAATAGACGCGGGAACTTCGGAAGAAGTGAATAATCTTCTCAATAATCATCTAAATATCGTCGGAGATGTCAACTTGGAATCGGTAAAAAATATAGCGGGATATGTTTCTCCTGTTCCTGGGGGGGTTGGACCAGTGACTGTTGCTATGCTTCTTGATAATGTGTTAAAAGTGGCGAAGTCTATGGCAAAAGTTCAAGATGATTCTACCGAATCAAACATATGAATGAAATAATTTTTTTCTTTTTTTATAATTTGTCTCATCAGTCAATTTTTTTTGACAAGCTGGTAGTCTTTTTTGCTGTTTATTTTCCATTTATAGTAGTTTTTTTGGCGGGAGTTTTTTTATTGATGCATCATGAGATTTTTAGGGCCGAAAACATTTTCCAAATTTTAATGCAAAAAAAGAAAGAGATACTTTTGGTATTTGTTTCTGGATTTCTCGCTTATTTTTTGGCGGTGATTTTTAAATATTTATTCCACACCCTTCGACCATTTATGGCTTTATCCGATGTATCTCCTCTTTTTCATGAAACTGGTTTCGCTTTTCCATCAGGTCACGCCGCTTTTTTTGGCGCGCTTAGTGTCGCCATCTTTCTTGCTCACAAAAAAGCCGGCCTGCCTGCGCAGACAGGTTATATTTTTATATTTTTTGCCTTCTTGATTGGCATAGCGCGCGTGATAGCCGGAGTGCATTTCCCATTTGATATTTTAGGTGGGGTTATTTTAGGGGGATTAATAGCGTGGTTGGTTGCATATTTTCTAAAAAACATATAGTATATCCTTATCTTTATGAGAAAAAGAATTATATTGGCGTTGATAATACTTATTTTTGGCTCAGGGGTGGCTTTTTTTGTTTTTAAGACCGAACCAAAACTTAATAAAAATTTTGAGACGCAAAAGGCATTTTTCAAGAAATTTCCTTTTCGTTTAGGTTTAGACCTCTCTGGAGGCAGTCATTTGATATACAAAGCAGATGTCGACGCTATGCCTTCTGGTGAAGTTTCTAGTTCGATGGACGCGCTTCGCGATGTTATAGAACGCAGAGTGAATCTTTTTGGAGTTTCCGAGCCAGTGGTGCAAGTGCAACATGGGGGGCTCGTTTCTGGTGGAGGAGAACAATTAATTGTCGATCTTCCCGGTGTGACTGATATAAAGAAAGCGGTGGAAATGATCGGACAGACTCCAATTTTGGAATTTAGAACTGAGGCGCCCAAAGATGCTAAACCAAAAACAATAGAAGCGACGGTTGATAAAGACGGGAAAGTCGTTATCCCTCCGATTGATTTTAATTCTCAATTTATTGCTACTGAATTGACTGGTCGATATCTGAAAAAAGCGACTTTGGAATTTGATCAAAACACTAGAGAGCCGAGAGTCAGTTTGCAGTTTAATGATGTTGGCACAAAACTTTTCGCTAAAATAACTAAAGAAAACGTCGGCAAATTGGTGGCAATTTATTTAGATGGCGCGCCAGTTTCTACTCCTAAAGTTAATGAAGAAATTCCCAATGGTCAAGCTGTTATTTCTGGCAATTTTACTCCAAAAGAGGCGAAATTATTAGTGGGCAGATTAAATTCTGGCGCTCTCCCTGTGCCTATAACTCTCCTTTCCACTCAAACTATCGGGGCCACTTTGGGTGAAAGCGCTGTCAATGCCGGGGTTAAATCCGCCATTATTGGATTCTTTTTGATCGCTTTGTTTTTGATTCTTTGGTATCGTTTGCCGGGTTTGATTGCTGTTATTGCTCTCTCATTTTATACTGCGATTCTCTTGGCTATCTTTAAACTTTTACCTGTCACTTTAACGGCCGCTGGAATTGGCGGATTTATCATTTCGCTTGGAATGGCGGTGGATGCCAATGTGCTTATTTTTGAAAGAATGAAAGAGGAAATCAGAAAGGGACATAGTATTTTTGAAGGCATTCACGCGGGTTTTTCGAGGGCTTGGCCTTCTGTCCGAGATTCTAACACTTCGAGTATCATCACTTCGATTATTTTGTTTTGGTTAGGCACGCCACTTATCAAAGGTTTTGCTTTGACGTTTGGTTTGGGTGTTTTAGTGTCAATGCTTTCAGCTATCACTATTTCTCGCATCTTTCTTTACGCTCTTGGCATTGAAAAAAGCAATTCATTTACCAAATTTTTATTTAGTTCTGGATTATCAAAATAATTTTAAGAGCGTCGCGTTTATAGGACTTACGCGACGTGATTTCGCAAAATCAATGTTTATCGTAAAATATAAAAAAATATTTATTTGTCTCTCATTGGCCTTGATTATTGTTTCTATAGTTTTTATTTTTACTTTTGGCTTAAAGCCGGGTATTGATTTTAAAGGAGGCGCCTTGCTTGAAGTTTCTTATTCTGGCGGTCGTCCGGAAGTATCTTTAATCGAAAATGCGACCAAGACTCTTAATTTAAATCAAATAATCATCCAGCCTACTGGTGAAAATGGTTATCTTTTCAAGACTCGCGACCTGAGTCAAAAAGAACATGAAGCCCTTTCTAATTCATTGTCTGTCAATGGCAAATATCCAGTTTTGGAAAAAGGTTTTACTTCGATTGGTCCGTCTGTCGGAAACGAACTTAAACGAAAGGCGATTATTTCTATCATTATGGTCATATTAGCCATTATTCTTTTTATCACTTACGCTTTTCGCAAAGTGTCGCAACCAGTGGCATCTTGGAAATATGGAGTTATCACAATCGTTACTCTTCTTCATGACATCATTATTCCGGCTGGGATTTTTGCGTTAATAGCTCATTATACTGGCGCCGAAGTTGATACACTCTTTGTCTTGGCGCTTTTGACAATTTTGGGTTTGTCTGTTCATGATAAGATTGTTGTTTTTGATCGAATCAGGGAAAATTTAAGAGATGGCGACAAGAAAAGTTTTACCGAAACAGTTGGCACTAGCACCAGTCAGACTATCGTTCGTTCGATCAATATCACTCTTACCATTATCGGAGTGCTTGTGCCACTTTACTTCTTTGGACCAGAAACAACCAAGAATTTTGCTCTCATTTTAATCATTGGTCTTTTCTTTGGCATTTATTCTTCGCTTTTCTTCGCTTCACCTTTATTGGTGTGGATACAAGAGTGGCAATCAAACAAAAAATCATCTCAGTAATAGAATAAATTCACTACGAGACAGGTAAATTTGACTTCTTTTATGACATTTATGGTATGATATATTTATGAAATACTTTTTAATAATTTTAGGGGTTTTGATTTTATGGGTAGCTTTTATTTATAACAGTTTTGTTTCTTTGATCAATCGCGCCAAAGAAGCTTGGGCGGATATTGAGGTGCAACTGAAGCGAAGATATGATTTGATTCCAAATTTAGTAAATACTGTGAAAGGATACGCCACACACGAATCTTCCGCTTTTGAAAATGTTACCAAGGCGCGAAATATGGCTATGGGATCTTCTGGTCCAACACCAGAACACGCGCAAGCAGAAAACATGCTCACTGGCGCTTTGAAGTCTGTGTTTGCCATTGCGGAAGCCTATCCGGAACTTAAAGCCAATCAGAATTTTTTGGCCTTACAGAACGAGTTGGCTGACACAGAAAATAAAATTATGGCTTCTCGTAGGTTTTACAATGGCAACGTCCGCGATTTGAACATAAAAATTGAGTCTTTTCCTTCAAATATTCTTGCAACAATTTTTCATTTTTCCAAAATGGAATTCTTTGATCTTGCGGACAATGATGTTGCTCAAAATCCGGTTGAAGTTAAATTTTAGAAATCTAATTTTATAACTTATGATTAACGATCAATTACTAAGATATGTCAGACAACAATTATCTCTAAATGTGGGGAGGGAAGTGATTACTGCCAATTTAAAATCTCAAGGCTGGACAGATTCCGACATTAATGAAGTTTTTTTAGCTATTGGGTCTGGCGCCACGCCAGTGTCCGCCCCTGGTTCTTCCACGGTTTCCACCACAACACCTAATGTCTCTCAGGCGCAAACGTTTCAAACACAAGCGGGATCTTTTCATCCAACGCATGTCAAAAGTAAAAAAATACTTCCTGTTATTATAATATTAATTTTGCTTTGCCTTGCGGGCGGAGCAGCGGGATATGCTTATTACACCGGTCTTTTTATATCTTTTCCAAAACTTATTTCGGAGTCTATTGATACCGGGCGAGTTACCACTAGCGCTAACTATGACGCTACTATTAGTATTGATTTTTCTCAAATCAAGAGCATCTATGGCGATGTGAGTCAATTATTGGAGGGTGTAGTTCCTAATAAAATCACCGTTGCCGCCAAAGGTTCCTTTGATTCTTTAGATAAAGAAAAAATGAAAAGCTCGATGCTTCTTTCGGTTGATTCTGGAAGCTTGTCTCTGGGAGCTGAATTCCGAGTATTGGACCATACTCTTTATGGACAGCTTACTAAATCTCCCGTCGATACTTTTACTTTTATGAGTATGCTCACTGCTTATGAGAATAAATGGTTTTCATTTCCACTTAAGTCAGAAGATGGTCGTGTGACAGATAGTCCGATTGGTTCAATTTCTGGCCTTAATTCAAATGTCATTGACAAAATTACTCCCGAACAAAGAGATTATTTATATAAAATGATACGAGATGCGCATCTTGTTAAAGCAGTAAAGAAGCTTTCTTTCGAGACGGTGGGCGGAGAATCCTCTTATCATTTTATTTTTGATCTTGATCGAGAGGGGATTAGCGCGTATCTTCAGTTGCTCAAAGGATATATTAATACGATAGGTAAAGATGATTCTGTGCTTTCCGCTTTTGATTCGACATCGCTTGCAAAAGAACTAGACAATATTAAGGATTTTCGAGGAGAAATATGGATTGGTCGTAGTGACAAATTGATACATAAAATTCTTTTGAATTTCGGAATTCAGCCTGATCTGACAAAAGACGAACAAACCAAGGTAAATATCGTGGCCATTTTCAGCGACTATAATCAGCCAGTATTTATTACTGCTCCAGCAGAGAGTATTCCCCTTGAAACACTTATTTCCAACATGATGGCTGATTCTAGACAAAAAGGAAATGAAGCGATAATAAAAGCCAGTTTGTCGGGTATGCGGGCGCGGGCAACACTTTTTTATGATGCGCATCAGGACTCTTATTCCAGTTTTTGTTCCTCAAAAGAATTAAAAGATGATCTTAAATTGATTAAAAATGCTGGAGGAACAGGATTTGTTTGCAAAACGACAGCGAAAAAATACGCTATCGGGGTAAAAATTTCTGAGAGCTCTGGGAACTGGTGTGTTGACTCTACTGGCGACAGTAAATCTACAGCAACTTTGCCATCTAGCGCAGTGTGTCCAGCACAATAAGCTTCTAAAGATTTTGTGATAGAATAGCCACATGGCTACGTTATATACTGAACAATCAAAAAATGTAACAAAGACATGGCTGTTGATGACGGTGTTTTTGGTTGTGGTAATTCTTTTCGGCTGGTTTTTTAGTTTTTATTACGACAATCCAAATATTTTATATTTCTTTGTCATCTTTAGCGTCTTGATGAACTTTTTTTCATATTGGTTTTCGGATAAAATTGTTCTCAGACTTGCTGGAGCCAAAGAAGCTAAACGAGAAGAATATTTTGATTTATACACAAGTGTTGAGAATTTGGCAATTACCGCCGGACTTCCAATGCCGAAAATTTATGTGGTGGAAGATCAAGCGCCCAATGCGTTTGCGACTGGACGAGATAAAAATCATGCAGTGGTTTGCGCCACTACTGGACTTCTTTCAATTTTAAACAAGCCGGAGTTAGAAGGTGTCATAGCTCATGAAATGTCCCATATTGGGAATAGGGATATGTTGCTTTCCACTGTCGTCGTGGTGCTCGTCGGTTTTATCACCATTATTGCGGATGTTTTTCGGAGAAATTTATTATTTGGACGAAGTCGAGGTAATGACAATAAAGCTAACGGAATTTTAATGCTTGTCGGAATTATTCTTTCGATTTTAGCGCCCTTGTTTGCCATACTTATTCAACTCGCTATTTCTCGAAAGCGTGAATTTTTGGCCGATGCCTCCGGAGCATTACTTACTCGCTATCCTGACGGGTTGGCAAACGCGCTTCGTAAAATATCGCAACACAGCCAACCCATGGTTCGTCAATCTGGCGCTATCGCGCATCTTTATATCGCAGATCCAAAAGGCGCAAAGATTGGTCTGTCTGCGCAGGCAGGTAAAAAAATAAGCAATCTTTTTGCCACTCATCCGCCAGTCGAGGAGAGGATAAAGGCATTAGTAGGTAATTAAATTTACTTTAAATTTGCGTAAAAAATATCATTTGATACACTTTTAGATATGAATAGAATAATCAAGAAAAATAAGAAAGTAACGATCGATAAATTAGCCACAATGGTTGCTAATGGTTTTGAAAGTTTAGAAGTAAGAATGGCAACGAAAGATGATATCAAAAATATGGCAACGAAAGATGATATCAAAAATATGGCAACGAAGGGAGATTTGAAAATACAAAATGATGTTTTGCAGATAATATTAAAAGAAATTAAAGCAATCCACGAAGACAGCAAATCTTTTAGAGATAATATTTCAACTTTATTTACCGACCATGTTTCCTACGATAGAAGAATAGAAAATCTAACTATTCGTGTGGAAAGACTTGAAATAAAAAATGGCTAATTAAAAAATTATGTATGCTAAAAGTTTTGAGTATAAATCAAGAGAGAGAGAGAGAGAGTAGAAGCTCACTCTAAAAAAAACTATTTAAAACCACGGAGTATTTTTGTTTTCCTGCTTTTTGTGGTAGGTTTTTTTGTTTTTACGAATAGTGCAAGTGCAGCGACATATTATTGGGTAGGTGGAACTACCAATTCAAATACCAGCAATCCAGCGAATTGGAAAACAACGGCTGGTGCTTGTGCAGACAGTGCCAATGCAACTGTTCCGACCACGGGAGACACAATTAACTTTGTCAGCAATTGCGTAAACAATGCTATTGTGGATTCAGTTTTATCAGTTTTGATATTCAATATGCAGGTCGGTTATACCGGCACAACTACAGTCAGTGGTGTTGGTGTTTCTATGACTGTTGCTACGAGCTTGTTGGTGAACGGAGGTACTCTATACATCACAAATGGTGGAACAGTTACTGCTCCTCCTGGTTCCAGTGGAACAATGATTGGTAGTGTTGCAACAGGAAACGGAACAATCACAATAACCGGTTCTGGCTCTCAACTTATACAAACTATTAGTGGTACTACTCGTTTACGCATGGGTAACACAACTGGGGGTGTTGGTAATTTAAATATTCTAAACGGAGCTTCGGTCAGTACAGGGAATATATACGCGGCTTATCTTGCTGGCACAACAGCCAACATCACAGTAGATGGTGTTGGTACTGTTTGGAATTCTGATACTGCCGGTAGTTTAGGGTATATAGGTCGTGCTGGAAATGCTACATTGACGATATCAAATGGCGCAGTAGTTAATACTGCTGCCGACCCTTGGCAAATTAGTGGTTTGGCTGGAAGTGTCAGTTCTGTTACTGTTACTGGAACCGGTTCACAATTAAATCTTACAAATTCAAACTTTCGGGTTGCTTACGCAGGTACTGGAACTTTAACTGTATCGGATGGTGCAGTAGTAACTTTTCCGGAATCAAGCGGAATGGTTACAGTAGCCGATCAATCTGGTTCTATTGGAACACTTACTATTGGTGCAGGTTATACTACAGATGTAGTCCAAGTCGCATCGATCGTCGCTGGACTAGGCACAGCCTCATTTCCTCCGATGTCAACCACCACAATAACCGGTACCGCAGTTTCTGGAACCTCTATCGCTTGGGATTGGGCGGATGAAAGCGGAGCCACCGGCTACAAAGTATATCGTTCCTCAGACAATGCATTACTCACAACTATTTCTTCTGCAACTTCAGATTGGACACAAGATTCTCTTTCCGTAAATACTTCTTATTCTGTATACTATCGTGGCACAAATGCAAATGGCGAGGGTGCTGCTTCAGCCAATGCTACATCGGTTTACACTTTAGCCGATACTCCAACCAACCTCTCAGTTTCCTTAAATTCAAACAGCATCACTCTTTCAGTAGACAGTTTCCCAAACGACACAAGCGGACAATCTGGCTACTATTTCTCTCGCTCTGATGGAAACTCTGGCTGGATACAGACTAACTCATGGACAGATAGTGGATTATCTTGCGGTAATCAATACACTTATTCTGTAAAATACCGAAACGGTGACGGAGTGGAAACAAGCGAAATCTCAACAACAAAATCTACCAACGGATGTCCGTCTTCCGGAAGCACTGCCCAAAGTAGAGTCCGCAATCTTTTATCCATGGGCAATCATACACAAGCCCAACAAGTGGCTGATCAATACAATGTTGTGATCCCTCTGGGAGCTATTCCGCCAACCGTCCAACTACCAAATATCTCAAATGGAGCAACATACAACTTCGGCATCACAACATTAAAAAAGGGTAGCCAAGGAGAAGAGGTCAAAGAACTTCAGAGATTCTTGAATACTAAACTAAATCTCAATTTAACAATCGATGGAAAATTTGGTCCAAAGACCAAGTCTGTAGTTATTCTATTTCAGAAAGCAAACAATTTAATTCCTGATGGGATTGTAGGTCCAAAGACGAAAGGGGAGATGAGTGCTATGTGACTAATATACCATAATAAACACGGCCGTTGTTATTATGGTATTAAGGACAGGAGAACTTATACATTCATTTTGAATTTTTATTTCTGAATTTTGAATAAAATAAATGTTGAGGTATACTCTTTGTATGGAAATCAAAGACGTGGAAAACCTTGCAGGGCTGGCGAGGATTGAGCTTACAGAAGAAGAAAAGAGGGGATTGCTGTCCGATATGGATAGTATTTTAGGGTATATAAAACAAATTGAAGAGGTGAAAATTAAGGACGTAAAACCTGAGTATAAGGTCTATAATGTTTGGCGTGAAGATGAAATAGAAGAAAGAGAATTTTCTAAAGAAATTATTACTGAACAATTTCCAGATTCACAGAGCGGATTTTTAAAAGTGAAAAAGATATTATGATTGATTTAAATACTTTAACCATATCTGAGGCTAGAAAGAAACTAGATGTCAAAGAGTTTTCCGCAGTCGATTTGGCTCGGGCTTATTTAGACGAGATAAAAAAGAAAAATAAAGAGCTGAATGCGTATCTTGAAGTTTATGACGATGTGTTGGATCAGGCAAGGATGGCGGATGAATTGATCGCAAAAGGGAAGTCATACCCTCTTTTAGGAATTCCTCTCGCCATTAAAGACAATATATTGATTAAGGGCAGATGTGTTTCTGCTGCTTCAAAAATGTTAAAAAATTATATTGCGTCGTATGACGCGACAGTAATATCTAAATTAAAAAAACAAGGAGCGGTCTTTTTAGGTAGAACCAATATGGATGAATTTGCCATGGGCGGTTCTACGGAAAATTCTGCTTATGGTGTAACAAAAAATCCTCATGATACAACGAGGGTGGCGGGAGTGTCTTCGGGTGGGTCAGTTGTCGCTGTGGCAGTCAATCTTGCTCTTGGAGCCCTTGGTTCTGATACAGGCGGTTCAGTGCGGGAACCGGCAAGTTTTTGCGGAATGGTTGGGATGAAGCCAACTTATGGCAGAGTGTCTCGCCATGGTCTGATTGCTATGGGTTCTTCTCTTGATTGTATTGGGCCGATTGCCAAAAATGTGAAAGACGCGCGAATTATTTATGATGCTATTTATGGATATGATGACTTGGATAGCACTAGCATTGCGGATACAACCTATTCTGAAACATCCTTGAAAAAAGTTATTGGTGTGCCTTGGGATTTAGTAAACGGAGCGGGAATTAATAAAGATGTTAAAGAAAATTTTAAAGAATCAATTAAAAAACTGGAAACGCTTGGTTTTAAAATAAAAGATATTTCTTTAAAAAATCTTGATTTAGCTCTAGCTGTTTATTATATTATTATGCCTGCTGAAGCTTCCACAAATTTAGCGCGTTTTGACGGGATGAGATACGGTCTGCATAAGGACGGTGGAAACTTGCTTGAAGACTATCGACAAACCAAAGGGGCTGGTTTTGGCAAAGAAGTTCGTCGTCGGATATTGCTCGGCGCATATGTGCTTTCGGCTGGATATTACGACGCATATTATGGGAAAGCGCAAATTGCTAGAAATTTATTGAAAAAGGAATTTGATAAGACGTTCAAAGAAGTTGATTTTATAGCTACTCCCACTGTTCCGTTCATCGCTTGGAAAATTGGAGAAAAAAATGACCCGCTTTCCGCTTATCTAGCCGACATTTTTACAGTTACAGCGAATATAGTCGGAGTGCCAGCTATTTCCGTTCCTTCCGGTTTTTCTGAAGTAGAAGGCAAAAAATTACCGCTTGGGATTCAATTTATGGCGTCACAGGAAAGAGAAGATTTGCTTTTTGAAATTGGTCAGAAATTTGAAAAAATGCAAGGGATATGAATCCCGTTAGAGGTTATATGGTTTATAAATTAAACGATGGTGTATAATAGTTGTATGTTAAAAGTTTTTATTAAAAATAATATAATTACGGAAATGCTTTGCATTTCCTACCTCTAACGGGATGAATCAAAATACAATTCTTGAAAATACTTTTCTTGGCTCAAAGTGGCTTAATCCAGATTATTTATTCAATCAAGGCATCGCGTTTTTTCACAACATTTTCAACATTGATGTCAGTAATTACGCCCAAATATTATCTGTCTATCACACCATTCTTTTCGTTTTTTCTTTATTTTTTCTTACAATCATTTCTTATTGCACATTGCGTATTTTTGAGATTAGAAACAAGGAACACAAACATTTGCGACACGAGATTGCTGAATATGCCCATCATCAAGCGGAGCGCGAGAAAAAATTGCGGGAAAGAGATGAAATTTCTAAAAATGCGAGGTGGATAAAAACTTTGGATTATCTTTTTTCGCAACATTCGAGCGACTGGAAACTGGCGATTATCGAAGCTGACTCTATGTTGGAAGCTTTAATGGAACAACTTGGTTTTAAGGGAGAAACTCTAGGAGATAAATTAAAATCAGCAGATAAGGATAAATTTCGCAACCTTACATCTGCTTGGGAAGTGCATACTATAAGAAATCGAATCGCTCACGAGGGGACATCTTTTGATTTCCCTCAACGCGAAGCAAAAAGAGCAATCGCAATTTATGAGGCGATTTTTCGAGAATTTGGCTTTATCTAACTCTTCTTCGAAGATTTTTATCAGTATCTTCTTACAAAAATACTAACAGTCGCAGGTCCTGAGGAGCTTTGCGACGAAGAGTTGCGGGAGGCCGAATCGAACGGCCGTCTTAA
>CAYIOX010000015.1:0-13596 GCA_964365245.1 uncultured Candidatus Saccharibacteria bacterium | reverse complement strand
AGTTGCACGACGACATGCGTCTTGCACGGCCATAGAAGCCGCGATTTTGAAAGCAATTTCGTTTGAGTCAACTTCGTGATAACTTCAATACCAAAGTTCTACAGAAACATTCACTATTTTGAATCCAGCCAAAACTCCACGGTCCAAGCCTTCTTTGAATCCTTTTTCACAAGGAGCAATATATTCTTGAGGAATGACTCCACCCTTGATTGTGTTTATGAATTCGAAACCAGGAGATCTCTTTGTGTTCTTTGGCAAATCTTCCAACTCTTCTTTAGTAAGAACTTCCATTGGTTTCACTTTGATCTTCACGTGTCCGTAATTTCCGCGCCCGCCGGATTGCTTGATGTATTTTCCTTCAGCTTCAGCATTGCCAGAGATAGTTTCACGATATGCCACCTGTGGCTTGCCGACGTTAGCTTCAACAGTAAACTCACGCTTCATTCTGTCCACAATAATTTCCAGATGCAACTCTCCCATTCCAGAGATGATGGTTTCCCCAGTTTCTTGATCAGTGCTTACTTTAAAAGTAGGATCTTCTTGGGCGAGACGGTTTAAGGCCATACCCATTTTTTCTTGATCAGCTTTTGTTTTTGGTTCAATGCGAAGCGAGATGACTGGTTCAGGGAACACAATTCTATCTAAAATAATCGGGCTATTCTCATCGCAAATAGTGTCCGAAGTGATGGTATCTTTGAGTCCGACAGCGGCGGCTATCTCCCCGGCAAAAACTTGTTTTACTTCTTCTCGATCATTCGCATGCATGCGAAGAATGCGACCGATGCGTTCTTTGTTGCGAGTGCGTGGATTATAGATATAACTGCCAGCCGAAAGTGTGCCGGAATAAACACGAAAGAAAATAAGTTGACCGACAAATGGGTCAGTAGCAACTTTGAAAGCAAGCGCCGAAAAAGGCTCTGCGTCAGAAGCGCTTCTCACAACAGGAGCATCATCATTGTTTGGATCAATACCTGAAACAGCTGCGATATCTGTAGGAGCTGGTAGGTAATCAACTACAGCGTCTAGCACAAGCTGAACACCTTTGTTCTTTAAAGCAGAACCAGCATACACAGGGAAGATATGATTGGCAATAACAGCCTTTCGGAGGGTCTTTTTCAATACATCAAAACTAGGAACCATGCCCTCTAAATATTCTGTCATCATCACATCATCTGTCTCAACTATTTTCTCAATAAGTTCGTTGCGATATTTTTCTGCATCCGCTTTTAAATTTTCAGGAATATCTTTCTCAATGACCTTGTTACCCATTTCACCTTCAAAATAATAAGCTTTCATTCGAAGTAAATCCACAACTCCTTCGTGTTTTTCTTCGAGACCAATAGGAATCTGCATTCGAACCGCTTTTTTTGTAAGTCTGTCCAAAATAGTTGCAAAAGAATGTTCAAAAGAAGCGCCTGTTCTGTCTAGTTTATTTATAAAACAGATACGAGGAACTTTTGCTTCATCAGCATATCTCCAGTTAGTTTCAGATTGAGGTTCTACTCCAGCCACACCGTCGAATACAACCACAGCACCATCGAGCACGCGAAGAGAACGCTTCACTTCTACGGTAAAGTCGATGTGTCCAGGAGTATCAATAATATTGAATCTAACTTTTTTACTATTATCAGCTGGAGCGTATGTGGGAACCCAGAAACAAGTAACAGCCGCAGAAGTAATAGTAATACCACGCTCGCGCTCTTGTTCCATCCAGTCAGTAGTTGTCTCGCCTTCGTGAACTTCACCGATTTTATGTTTTGTTCCAGTGTAATAAAGCACGCGTTCAGTCGTGGTCGTTTTGCCCGCGTCAATGTGCGCGATAATTCCAAAATTTCTAACTTTTTCTAAAGGGTAGTCTCGTTCCATAAAATTACCAAGCAAAATGAGCAAAGGCTTTGTTGGCTTCTGCCATCTTGTGTGTATCTTCTTTCTTTTTAATTGCAGAACCTTCGTTCTTTGAAGCAGAAATCAATTCATCAGCCAGTTTCAAATGCATAGGTTTTCCCTTTCCGCCACGAGCGGCATCGCGAATCCATCGCATAGCCAAGGCGAGCTTCCTCTCAGGTCTAACTTCAATAGGTATTTGATAGTTCGCACCACCTATACGCTTTGAACGAACTTCTGTGGAAGGTCCAGCATTCTTCATAGCTAAATCAAAAATCTCAAGAGGATTTGGGTTTCCTGTCTTTTCTTTTATTACATCAAAAGTGGCATACATAACCTTGCGGGCAGTTTCTTTCTTGCCAGACCACATAATGTAATTAATAAACTTCTCTAATTTTGTAGAGTTATAGATAAAGTCTGGTTGAACTATGTTTCTATTTTTTACTTTTCGTCTCATAATTTTTTTGTTTCCTCCTCTCCTTGTTGAGGAGGGATTAGGGGGTGGTAATTATTTCTTTGCCTCTTTGGGTTTCTTGTTTCCGTATAATGAACGGGCTTGCCTTCTCTTCTCGACTCCTTGCGTGTCTAAAACTCCACGAACGATGTGATATCGAACTCCGATCAAGTCCTTCACGCGTCCTCCACGGATCATAACCACAGAGTGCTCTTGGAGGTTGTGTCCTTCGCCTGGAATATAAGCTGTGACTTCCATACCATTGGTCAAACGAACTCTGGCGATCTTGCGCAGAGCCGAGTTTGGCTTCTTTGGAGTCGTTGTGGAGACTTTTGTGCAGACACCTCGCTTGAAAGGGCTAGAGAAAAAAACTGGTCTGTTCTTGAGAACATTAAATCCACGAGTTAAAGCGACCGTCTTGTCTTTCGGATGAGCTTTTACTCTTGGCTTTTTAATTAATTGATTTATGGTTGGCATTGATTTTGCGAAATCATGTCGCGTAACCGTCGATTCTGCGGAATCGTGCCGCGTAAGTCCTTTAGGACGCGGCCAAGGCGCGACTACTTAAAACAAAAGAGTCCGCCACCGCCTCGGCGGGGTCCCGCAGAAAGCTGGGAAAGACTCAGCGTATAATTTACTATAAACAACTCTAAAACGCAAGACCCGTAAGGAGATGAAAAAGAAACCTCAATAATGGAGCCAAATAATCAGAAAAGAAAACTATGAAAATTAAAAGTATAATCAGAGAATATTGCTCGTATGATCTAACGAAAGAAGAAAACGACGCAGGTAAAAAAGAAAAAAATATCTTGGAACCATCGAGAGGTGGGATGGGCACTAGGTTAAAAATCCCTAAAGCTAAGTTTACAATCACAATGATAGATGTAATAAAATAAAAGCCAGTTGGCAGACCTGAGTCAGCAGTGAGACGGATAACAATTCCAAATATAATTGCGATACAAAAGTTCGCTAGAACTCCAGCAGTCGCCACAGCTATCGTCCCCCATTTTCTATTACTCAAATTGTCCGGATTATATGGAACAGGTTTTGCCCAACCAAGCAAAAAAGGAGATTGCGATATAACTAAAACAATCGGCAAGATAACTGAACCAAACATATCTAAATGTTTAAGAGGATTCAAAGTCAGACGTCCGGCAAAACGCGCAGTCTTATCGCCAAAATATTCCGCCATAAAACCATGAGCGACTTCGTGTATCACCACGGACATAACAAGTATAACTATATAAAATAATGCGTTGGTTGCATCCATATTATTTTTATGTTACCATTTTGTAACCAATATGAAAACATGCGCAATAACAAAAAAGACTTCAATCCTCGGAGGTGGATACTCCAACAGAACTCGTGCCACCAAGTTTAACCCAACTGGCACATCACGAAAGCACTTAAACCTTCAAAAGAAAAGGATTTTCGTGCCAGAAATAAATAAATTTTTAAATATAGAAGTTTCAACTCAAGGCATGCGCACAATGAAAAAAAACGGCGCCTACGCCACTCTCCTCAAAGCTGGATTAATCAAGGCATAAAAAAATTCACAAGAGGATTATCTCTTGGTCTTCCCTTGATAATGCCAAAAGAAGTAAACTAGCCCTGCTGGGATTAGGAAAAGTGTCAAACTATCAAAGATTGCGCCACGAGACACATCTTGATTATCTAAGATAGTCTTGGCTAAAATGTTGTAGATAAGATTAATCGCAAAAATACAAGCTATCGAGACCGAAAAAATTAAATTAAAGCGCGCAGACTTTTTAAAATAAACATCGTCTACATTCGCAACATTTTCCATTAGAGCCTTGTTTAATCTTTTTATCGCAAAGAATAAAATCGGCAAGACTGGTATGAGCACAGCAATGATAAAAACAAGCGCTTCTTTTATATCACTAATTTCTTCCCCAGTATCAGGTAACCACGCGCTTCGCAAACTTAGTAGAAAGAAAATAACTATAAAGGCTGTTACCCAGATAAAAATAGCAGCTATCCTGCTGGCCAAACCAACTTTTGATCTGACAGCGCCTACTTGCACATTGTATTGCACATTTTCCACTTGCACTGGATGACCGCTTGCTCCTGTTTGACTAGTCGAAACACCTGAAGAAGACGACATTGGGGATGGAGAAGGTGTCGGAGTCTGACCTCCGGCTAATTTTTGTAACACTAAATTTTTATCCCACCCCGCCGTTAATAATTCTTGCAAAATAATTTCATCACTTTGTTTTTCCGCTCGCTTTTGAGCGATAAAAGAATCCACATCTTGGTTTGTCATATTTTTTATCTTTTTAATAATAAGATTAACTATATCTCCTTCTAATAATTTGCACAAGACTCCAAGTGGAAACTATTCCAGCACGAAAGTGAGCGCTGTTTCCTTTTTGCCTGAACAGCCGGTTCGGCCGACACAATAACACATATACCACTTTCAGACGGCCGTCCAAAAGTGAGGTTTATTTTTGAGCCTTTATACTCTCAATTTTAAATATTTTTACACATTTACCAATACCAAGTAAATCAAGACGATCAACAAATTCTTTTGGCAAAGGACCTTTCCCCAACCAAACACTTTGTTGCAACATTTCAAAATTCCATAATTTTAAATGAAGGCGAAGCCAATTTCTAATTTTTCTTTTCTTTTCTGGTATATCAAACAAAACCATTACTTTTTTGTCTCCTGCTGGTTTTTCCTGCACCTTCGTAAATAGAGTGTGCAGTTTAAGACTGTTTTTATTAAAAAAAACATCTTTGTCTGAGTAATTTAATACTCCCCTATTTTTAAGCCTATATAAATTATTATTAAATGCCCGCCTGTTTAATTTTCTTTTTTCCTGCACCAATTCATACAATATATTCCTTTGAATTCTAGAAGAACCCCAGGACAACAAAAAACTTATTAAAAAATCGCCAAAAGATGCTTCATCTCGCCAATTTTTTTGCATAATATATATTATACCATATTCAGACGGCCGTCTAAATGTGATATATGTAGTTTCGTAAATACTTTTTATATTTTCTTTTTCTACGCTGGCACGAAAGTGAGCGCTGTGCCCTTTTTGCCTGAACGGCCGGTTCGGCCTATACGGTGAACGTATGTATCATAAGTTTGAGGCACGTCGTAGTTTATAACGTGTGTAACGTCTGGAATATCTAGTCCGCGAGCTGCCACGTCAGTGGCAATTAATATATTAATACGATCCTTCTTGAAAGAATCAAGAATACGAATACGTTCTCGGCTTCTTTTGTCGCCATGGATACCGCCGACTTTAAATCCGAGCCCGCGCAATTCTTTTTCTAAAGTGTCAACGCTGTGTTTCATTTCACGAAAAATGAGAACTTTATCTGAACCGTCTTTTTTTAAGACTTCATGCAATTTTTCCAATTTTTCTTCTTTAACTTTGAAACGAACAACATCTTGTTCGATATTTTTTGCTGTCTCGCCAGAAATCACAGAGATAAAAGCTGGATCTTTCAAGTAGTGTTCAGTCAATTTTTTAATCTCGGGAGAAAGGGTAGCAGAAAAGAAAAGAGTCTGACGTTCTTTTGCAGTTTTGCCGATTATGTAAACCATATCTTCTCTAAAACCCATATCGAGCATCCTATCCGCCTCATCAAGCACAACAGAATGACAAGTAGCCAAATCTAAAACTTTTTTATCAATCAAATCTCGCAAGCGTCCAGGTGTGCCGATAACGAAAGAAACTCCGAGCTTTATCTCTCTTATTTGTTTCATGATTGGTAGCCCTCCCACACAGCTTACAGAGAACATACCAAAACCAAAAGCCAAAACTTTAAAATCAGATTCTATCTGAAGAGCGAGTTCGCGAGTCGGCGCCATTATCAAAACCGTCTCTCTTTTAGCGAGACCTTTAGTCTTCGCAATTTTTTCAATCAAGGGCAAGAGAAAAGCCGCAGTCTTTCCTGTGCCAGTGTTTGCCATACCGAAAACGTCTCTACCGGCTAACACTGTCGGTATCGCTTGATCTTGAATTGGTCGAGGATATTCAAAACCGGCACCTTTTATATTTTTATGAAGTTGAGGATTGAAAGGAAAATCAGCAAAAGTGTGCTTTGAGACATAAGGTTTTTCTTCGACATGGATAGCTTTTTTTATGAAACGGGAAAAATCTATCCGCTCTCCGCCGAATCTTTTTTTGCTTCCCCCACTGCGATGAGAGCCTCCCCCGAAACGAGAACTGCCACCAAACCTACTAACCGAAGAACGATAGGCGGGTTTTGCGCCCCCAAAAGAAGAACCAACTTTTTTAAATGCTGGCCTACTAGAACTTATTTTAGAAAACTTCGCACCGGAGTGAGAAATTGTGTGAGTGAAAGCCGAAGCTCCACGCACGAAACTGTGTTTGTTAATCATATATTTCTTTTTGTCATGGTAATCAATACCACGACTTAAAGTCATAATTGATTTCCATCACGTGCCCCGTAGGGAGCTTCGCTCTCCTACTGGGGAGGTCAGTCTCATTAATTAATTTAGTCGAGAATGATATTAAAAGAGTAGCATTTATTGATAAAATTGTCAAATTTTTAAAAAATTCCCAAAAGAAAAACCGTGGACCCCGAAGGATACGCACGGTGATTCGTGATACTAACGTTGGCCACGAATGGCCGAAGCTTCGTGGCTTAGCTACCACACGCCTCAATAACGTCAAGAAGCTTTTGAGTAACCAAGTAATTACCTCCATTCTCGGAAAGATACCCCGAATCAAGATGGGCAGTGGTGTTGGCTACTGGCTGTCCACCATTTGTCAATGCAAAAATAACACCTCTTTCTGCCTCACTCACAGAATGGATACAGTGTTTTTTGTAATCGTCCCATGAAAATGGGACCCACCTTTGTTGATCCATTTTTCTTAGGACAAAAAGGATGTTTGACACGACTGTCTCTGTCTCTGAGTTTTGGAATGACGATCCAACAAGAGAGACGTTTTGCGTATCTGATGGCTTTTGAATTTTCATAGTTCTATATTGTCGTTTATTACTTCTCAAGAACGATAGCACATTTTCAGATAAAAGTCAATGTTCTATTAGTCAAGTAAAAAAGTTACAATGAGACCATGCAAGGCAAACACGTAGACGAATCATATTTGGATCTACTAGAACACATCATGAAAAATGGCATGGAAAAGACTGACCGCACGGGCACGGGGACAAAGAGTGTGTTTGGTTACCAGATGCGTTTCAATCTGTCTGACGGCTTCCCTCTCCTCACTACAAAAAAAGTGCCGATCAAATCCATCATTCATGAATTGCTTTGGTTTATGCGAGGAGACACAAATTTAAAATATTTAGCAGACAACAATGTTCACATCTGGGATGAATGGCCATACAAAGCATATCTATTAAGAAATAAAAAGAACATGCCAAAAACTGACAGTGACGAATGGAACACAGGCATTAAAGAATTTGTAGAAAGAATAAAAACAGATGAAAAATTTGCAAAAGAATATGGCAACTTGGGGCCAATATATGGTTATCAGTGGAGAAATTGGCCCACGCCAAACGATAAACATATAGACCAAATCGCAAATGTTATAGAGCAGATCAAAAAGACTCCGGATTCACGCAGGCTCATAGTCTCTGCTTGGAACGTCGCCGACATAGATGAAATGGCAAAAGCTGGAATTCCTCCTTGTCATTGTCTATTTCAATTTTATGTAGCAGATGGAAAATTATCCTGTCAGCTTTATCAACGTTCTTGCGACACATTCCTCGGCGTTCCGTTCAACATTGCTTCATATTCTCTTTTTACTATGATCATCGCCCAGATTTGCGGACTCAAAGCTGGAGAATTTGTGTGGACCGGAGGCGATGTGCATTTATATTCAAATCATCTAGAACAAGCGAAGCTCCAACTTTCTCGTCGCAATGACATCCGCCCGCTACCAAAAATGAAAATAAACAAAAATAATAAAAAAATAGAAGATTTCACAATAGATGATTTTGAGTTGGTTGATTATAATCCCCATGAAGCTATCAAGGCACCTATCGCTGTATAAAATCATTCTACTATTCTATAGAATTTTAGAATAACAAATTATGAAAATATCGATAATCACAGCTATTGGAAAAAATAATGAAATCGGAAGAAGAAATGAACTTCTTTGGAATTTGCCTGCGGATATGAAACATTTTAGGGAAACCACCAGAAACCACACGGTCATTATGGGTCAAAAAACTTTTGAATCTTTGGCAAAAAACGAAGACGGCAAACAAATCGGCAGATTACTCCCTAATCGTAGAAATATTATTTTGACTCAGGATCATTCGTTCAAAAAAGAAGGCGCAGAAGTGACATATTCTGTGGATGAAACTATTAATCTATTGGAAAAAACTTCAAAAAAAGAAGAAGAGAATTTCGTTATTGGCGGAGGGCAAATATACAAACTATTTATAGATAAAGCGGATAAACTTTATATCACACATGTTGATGGTGAATTCCCCGATGCTGAGATATTCTTTCCTGTTATCGATAAAACAAAATGGAAAAAAATAAAAAGTGAGACGCTAAAAAAAGACGCATTAAACAAGTATGATCTAGAATTTGCGCTATATGTAAAGAAAAATTAAAGATTTAAGGATCTTCAGGAGTCTTTATGCGAAGAAAAACATCATTACCATCGGGTGATTTCTCTTTTATGTATTTTCTTTTCTTATTTTTCTCTATTTTCGCAATCAATTCTTTTTCCATATCAAAACCAAAACTTTCACACATACCAAGAATAAATATCATTACATCGGCAAATTCTTCGGCGACGCCATCTTGATGTTTATTATGTTTTGAAAATGCCTCTGAAAGTTCTTCATGAGCCCGACAAAACTCAAGCGCAACATTTGTGGTGTTAAAACCTTTCTCCAATTTATTTCGCATCACCTTTTTTTGTAATTGTTTTAAATCAACCATAAAATATTTTTATTAAAATTTTGGCACCTTATCTCCCCATATTTCTTCCAAATAACTTTTACCATTTAAGTTACGACATTCTACATTGGGCACAGATAACAAAATTCGAGTTACGGCTTCATTGGTCAATGAATTAGTCATAGACTTTTCATTATCATTCGCTTTGCTTTCTACAACAGAATTTTTGTAAATAATTTTTTTAATTCCAGCTTGAATTATATATTTCAAACAATATTCACAGGGTACATAAAGATTATATAAAACACAATTTTCTAAATCTCTTTTTGAAAACAAAATTGCATTCATTTCAGAATGGATAACCAAAAGATATTTCATTGGTCTTTCTTGAGACATCTTTGATTCGTCACAACCGCCAATAAAACCATTATAACCAAAAGAAACCGGTCTTTTTTTACTATCAACAATGACACACCCAGTCCTTGTTGATGGGTCTTTAGATCTTTTTGCTACTTGTTCAGCTATATCTATGAAATACTCGTCCCACGATGGTCTTTTGTATTTTGTAGTTTTTTTCTCAATCTTTTTCATATGAAATAAATATAGCACATTTTCTCTATTTAATACGAACACGATTGAAATGACCAAAAAGCTCCTGATCTATATAGTAGATTTCCTTCGATTCTATTTTATAAAGAACATGATCTTTTAGAAATCGAACAGCCCAAGGATAACGTCGCAAGTAAATAGGAAAAAATCGCGTAAATTCTTTTTTATTAACTTTGTTGGCGCGACCGATCAACTGCAAACCCTTCACGGAAAACGATTTACCCCAAAACTGATGAATGCCGACTGCCACTCTTGCATTTTCTTTTATATATCCGGAATGTCTAGTGTCTTCTTTAGAAAATATGAACAAATTACAATTTTTATCATAAGCAAAAAAAACATTGGCAATCCATGGAGTATCACCCGATACGGTAGCCAAAGCCAACAACTTGTTCTTTTCAAGATATTTCAATACTTGAGGTAAATACCCAGAAGCTATTTCAGTAATTTTAGGAACCATAGTATTATGTTAATTCTTAACTTCTAATACTTAGAGGAATAACACACCTATTAATGTAGCTTAAATTACCTCGATGCCCATGCTTCGAGCGGAACCGGCAATGATGTTGATAGCACCTTCATTATCTTTAGAATTTAAATCATTCATTTTCTTTTTAGCTATCTCGAGAGCTTGGGCGCGAGTTATCTTGCCAACTTTAGTAGAAGCATTCTTGCCTGAACCCTTTTCTATACCAGCCGCCTTCAAAATAAGCCCTGTGGCAGGAGGAGTCTTTATGACAAAATCATAACTGCGATCTTCGTAAACTGTAATCTTAACCCCAACCTTGTCTCCAGCCATTTTAGCTGTAGCAGCGTTGAATTTTGTGACAAAATCTCCAATATTGATTCCAGCTTGACCAAGCGCAGGTCCCAAAGGAGGCGCAGGGGTTGCTTTGGCAGCTTGAATTTGTAGTTTTATTTTTTTTGTTATTTTTTTTGCCATATAGATTTTAGATTAGCTTATATTTTCTTAACTTGCAAGAAATCCAATTCAACTGGGGTTTCGCGACCGAACATAGAAACAAGCACTTTCACTTTTCCACGTTCTTCATCGACTAAATTTATTTTTCCCTCAAGATCTTTGAAGGGGCCGTCCACGATCAAAATACTTTCACCAATGACCATATCAATCTTGTGTTTAGCCGTGCCAGCATCCATTTTCTTGAAAAGATACTCCACTTCATCTTTTTTGAGAGGCACTGGATTGACTCCCGCCCCAACGAAACCGGTAACTCGCGGAGTATTGCGCACAACATACCATGAATCATCGGTCACGATCATATCCACCAACACATAACCTGGATAAATTTTTTCTTCGATTTCCACCCTTTTCCCCGCTTTTATTTTTATCTTCTTTTCAATTGGCACAATAACGTTGAAAATTTTATCATTCATTCCAAGAGAATCAATGCGTTGTTTAAGATTGCGTAAAACAACGTTTTCATATCCGGCATAAGTATGAATAGCATACCAATTTCTAGCTACTTGTTCTTCTTGTTTCATAAAAAATTAAAAAGAAATTATTTTTTCCAAAACTTTTGAGAAAATAAAATCAAAGATACCCAAATAATAGGCGACTAAAACGGATAAAACGATAACGATCAGGGTGTAGTAAAAAGTCTGACTCCTGTTTGGCCAAATCACGTGCTTTAATTCTGCTTTTGTTTCTTTTAGATATTCGCTAATTTTTGACATTTTTTATTTTAAACATTTATTCTCTTAAAAAAGCCCCTTGCAGGGCTCTTTTAAGATTACTCTTTTTCTTGAAAATAGTCAAATATATCTATAGGGTTAGTTTCGATTCAAGAGTCGATTCAGAATTATCATTCTTTTCCTCTTCTTCAAGAGAAGATGTCAGAGGTAGGATAATTGATTCCAATTGATCCGTCGAGGGATCGGGAGTTACTAATGGAACACAAACACCTCCAACATCTATATCTGTTTCATCTTGGTTTAAAATGCCATCAGAACAAGTTGCGGTGGGGAGAATGTCATCATGGCTACCATTTGAATCTCCCTCAGTTCCACCTCCAACCATCGCCTCCAGCTCGTCGCCATTTGCGCAAAACTCGGTGCCATCAGATTTTGCAACACAAAGCTCTTTGGTATGCACTCGATTTGCAAAAAAATCTCCTATATTATTTCCCGTATCCGCCATCCAAGTCGCAACTTTATCGTAAACATTGCCAAAAAAAGCTGTTACAAAAGATTCGCGAGCAGAACCTTCAAGGGGAACAATGGTGCCAGCGATACCTTCTAGATTAAGATCAAGATCTTTTACGGCAGAAATAGTGGCGACAGCAACAGCATTATAGTCTATCTGTAAAAGTCCATTGCCTATCGGAAGAACCGCATCAGCAAGTCCGGCATCTTGCACTTCTTGCGCAATGAGTCCGAGTCGGGTGCGGTTGTTGTCAAAATAGACTGTGCCTTCTTTGAAACTGTATGTCTGAGGTTGAATTTTGCGAATAAAATCAAGCCCACTTGTAAAATTATTAAAATCCGTTTTGATAGTTCTATCAGATGCAGTGCAAGTAACTACATTAGCAACAGTCGTCAAAGCGCTACAAGTGACAAATCCTGCGTCAGACAATGTGGGGGTCGTATCACTAATAGAAGTGTTGGCAAGAAGAACAGATCCTGTGCCACCGGGAGTGAGAGTGATATTTGGATTAGTTCCAGTGGGAGCAATAGTCAGACTTCCGATAGAGCTAACGGAGAAATCTGTGTAATTCGCCGCGCTTCCATTGGCATCGTTATAACTTAGTCTCAAAGAATCAGCCGTTCCGAGATTTATTTCTAATTTTTTATCTGGTGCCGTCGTTCCGATACCGACAAGACCAGTAGAGATAACTCTCAGCCTCTCACCACCATCAGTGGACAATTTTATATATCCACCCGTATATGTCGAACCATTGCCGGAAGATAAAATCCATGGATTAGCGCCTCCAGCTGCTTGTGTATCAGCAACAATTTGATTTCTCCCAGTGTTTGAATTATAAAGACCATTTGCGCCACTCATAATCAATGTGCCTGAACCTAAATATGAAGTAGCTGTTACAGCTGTCGTGGCAGAAACATTCGCTAATGCCAAATCTTTCCCTGTAGCTGTTATGTTTCCGCCCACCTGTAACGCGCCACCAAAATATGACGGCGCCGATCCGGTAGTATAAATAGCATATTTATTAGTGATATTTGCGTTAGTTATATCATCAACATGTATCCCATAAAAATTCGTAATCGCGCCTGTTCCCGCTGGATTTAATATTTTATAACCAATAACGCTTGTGGTGGAACCATTTATCGTCGGTTGAAAAGTAAAACCATACAAAACACCAGTCGAACCTGTGCCATTAAAAACCGGTCGAGATTGAAAGGAATTAAAATGATTGTATGTCGTGTTACCGCTGATTACCGGTTGCGCGTCAAACGAAGCATACGCCCCAGTTGTTGGTCCTGAATTAAAAGTGCTTTCATCTTTTATCGCGTGAGAAAACAAACTGTCTCCCACTATATTTCTTCCAATTAAAATCGCCGAATCATCATTGCTGGAAGTGTTTGTGCCTAAAAATATTCTCGGAGCGCCTGCGGTTGCCACACCAGTTCCAGAATATGCGTCTAAGGTAGAAGTATTTAATACGCTAATAACATCTGTTTGAGACACCTTAAACGCAGTGCCTGAATTAGCGACTACTTTCGTCCCTCCTGCAATAGTCGGGACAGTAAGGGAAGTATTCATGGTGTAAGCTCCTGCGCCGAAAGT
>CAYIOX010000014.1:0-13808 GCA_964365245.1 uncultured Candidatus Saccharibacteria bacterium | reverse complement strand
GAAGCCCCTGCCTCTTTAGCAAAGAGGTACGTTAGACCACTCTGACACGGCTCCTCTATACGTCTAAATAACTTTATTACTTTAGCATATTAGCGATACTTTTTCATTTTTTCTGATATACTCTCATTAAGCTTCAGGGAAATAATGGATGAGTGGGTGAGTGGTTTAAACCAGCGGTTTACTAAACCGCCGTCCCCCAAAAAGGACCGTGAGTTCGAATCTCACCTCATCCGCCTTGGCAAAATAAGCAAGATTGATCTTTATTATTTTGACAATAAGCGAAGAAGTTTAAATAGATTCGAACGGCGGAGTGCACGGAGCGGAAGCGAAGTCCGCTGAGAGCACGAGGCGGGCGCGAGCAGGTGCCCAGACCAAAAAATTTTGATGAAAATTTTTTGAGTCGCGGGCGAATCTCACCTCATCCGCCTTCGTCACGACGTAGCTTCGACAAAGTCGGGCTTACACAAAGTTTCTTAGAAATTAAAATCCAAATCTGCCCGAAAAATTTTAGTTCATATTTTTTTTAAAAAAAGAGCGCGCAACCTTTTTGAAGTTGCGCGTTTGTAAAAAGGATAGTTCATATGGAGCGCAGATTTAACTCGATCCATTTAACATCCTCTTTGTCGAGATGTTTTCCTTCCCCGTCGGTCCACTCTTCGTGTTCAACTTGGTTGGGATCATCTTTAACGTCTTGGTCTTGTTCGATTTTGGTGTTCATAATCTCTAACACTATACACTATATCAGTCTATTTGTAAAGGGGGCGTGGTTCGTAAATTGTTTTGACAGACTTATAGCTATAATGATAAAATACAACTATGGGAAATATTCAGACAGATAAACAATTCTCCACTTCGGTCAAGTCTCTAGAGGGTGTCATAAATCAAGATGACAATATGGCAAGTCTGGAAGGCAAGAAAGTGGTTTGGGTGGAGGATGATCAATTCTTGAGCGATATGATTATGCGCAAGTTTGCCACGACGAAGGGTATTTTTTTTCATTCGAGCGAGGGTGAAGACGCTTTGAAAATTATTAGTAAAGAAATGCCGGATATTGTGATGCTTGATATCATTCTTTCTGGAATGGATGGTTTTGAAATTTTGCGCAGAATAAAAAGTGATCCAAAAATTAAACATATACCTGTCATTCTCCTTTCTAATTTAGGGCAAGCGAGCGACATTGAAAAAGGCAAGAATCTCGGCGCCGTTCGTTTCCTCGTAAAAGCCATGGTTACCCCGAATGAAATAATCAATCAAGTGACAGAAGTGATAGGCGGAAGCAAGAAATAGGATTCAATTTGGTCGTTTATTATAAATTTTTTTTAACTTAATTTTATGATTAAAGGAGATCATTAAGAAATAATTCGAAAGTGTCACTTGTTTTAAAAGGGATGGCTCGTTTGCTGTCTCTTTTGTGTTATTATGCTACAAATGAATGAACCACATACTAAAAAAAGCTCGTGTTCGTATTGCGGAGATGCTCCCATCAATCACCCTTTTTCTTTTTGGGAAAGCATGATTGCCATTACTCTCGATAAATATGCAAAAAAATTTATAAAATATGTGCCTTTTTTCGTCAAAGATTTCGCAGACTTAGTTCCTGAATTTTTATTTAGAACACTGGCATTTTTGGGGTTTGTTGAATTCTCGGGGGATATAAATAAAGCCAATAGTTTTCGTTCCAGAATTATCTGGGAAGAGGCAAAAAAGAGAGGAATAATAATGGAACAGGTGATATTCAGGGATAAGCCCTTGGATTTTTATCGCGCTATGCTAAAGATAAAAAATAAGAGCAAAAATTTTTACTTTGAAAGCATTCCAATAAGGCCAGAATTTCTAGATATGGATAAAAATTGGGACGATAAGGTTGTGCTCAAACAAGAATTTAAGAAATGTGATATTCCAGTTCCAATTTATTTTGAGCTTTCTTTTTTTTCATTTTTAAAATTCAAAAATAAAAACACAAAAGAAATATTTGATAAATTACCGAAGCCTATCATAGTCAAACCGCGGGTGGGGTCTCGTGGTCGACATACCATTACCAATATTCATACGCTAAAACAATTGCATGAAGGTATTGATACTGTCCTCCAAATATGCCCCTATTTGATTGTGGAAGAACATCTAAAGGGTAATGTTTGTCGGGCCACTTTCGTAAATGGAGTTCTCGCGGGATTTTATAAAGGACAATCTCCGACTTTGATTGGTGATGGCAAGAAAACGATATTGGAACTTATTAAAGATCTGGACAGCGGACGTCGTGATCGGGTTCTTCCTATACGCATCGGGAAAGAGTTGCATGACCATATTTCACGATCAGATTTTACCATTGATGATGTTTTGCCTGTTGGGGTTTCTTTATCTTTAACACATCGAATCGGCAGATTGTTTGGGGGAAAAACTATAGAGATGATTGACGATTTGCATCCGAGCTTTATTCCCATTTTGACGAAGGCTGCGAAAATTGTGGGTTTGTCGGTGGTGGGTTTTGATTGTATTATACCAGACCCTTCAAAAGAAGAAGTTTCGCAGAAATGGGGAATTATTGAATGCAATTCGCTACCTTTTATAGATTTACATTATTACGCGCTAGAAGGCAAACCTAGAAATATTGCTGGGATGATTTGGGACTTATGGGAAAACAAACAAAGAATTTAACTTTTTTCGGTACGGATTTTTTGAAGCTTAAAAAATCCTGAAGTTTTCGCGCCGTCGCGCTCAAAACCCCTCCAAAAGTTACATTCTTTGTTCCTTTTTTGAATAAAAGAAGTTCCATTCTTGCTTGAATAAAAATTTACAAAATTGAAAAATTCCGTATGTGATAAAAAAGGCGGACAGGACATCTATCGAATAGTGTATGTGTCCAAGCAACACGACTATGGCAAAAAGGATAGAAAAACCAAGGAAAATTATTTTGAGATTTTTATGTTCCCAAAACATTAACGCTAAAAGGAAAGGCAGTCCGGTGTGTCCAGAAAAGAACAGATCGTTTCCAGTAAAAATACCATCGAAAATTTTTAAATTAAAAAAAGATGAGTCTATTATTATATGAGTGGGAAAGGCGCTAATGTGTGTAAGGATGACGAAAAGTGATCTTATTAAAGTGAAAAGAGCGATACTTTTCATTATGAATGGAGCGCGTTTAATCTCTTTCAATCCGACAAAGATACCAAAAACAAGCAATATTATTGAACCCCATGCAAAGATTCCGCCCACATCATGCACTCTTATATTACTAAGTATTAAATCAGCCACTGGTGTGCTTGGTAGACTGTTTACATAACCGCTTACAAAGAATTGCGCGATCAGACTTGTTCCCAAAATAATTACACCACCCAAAAATGACGCAAGAAAATTTTTATCAGTAAAATAAGTTTTACAATTTTTCATGTATTGCATAGCGATTATTCTATCAGATTTTTCTTTTTTATAAAAGATTCTATAGCTTCAGACATTTCTTTCACAGCATTATGAACAGTATTGTGATCAATATTAGGAACAGTTACTAATTCAGAATTTTCTATTTTTTCAGATAAGACGACCGCATTTTTTAATGGAACCATAGAATCTTTTTGTCCATGAATGATGAGGGTGGGCGATTTTATATTTTCCGTGGAACATTCTTGATTGTGAGTGAAAGATTGCCTCAATGTAAAAAAATGCACATGGAGCGTCGTGTTTGCCATGTCAGTAAGATTTCTTTTTATGCTCCAGTCGGTTGAGCCTGCGTATTTTTTGTAATCAATACGGCCATGTGGTCTTAAGCTGAACGAAAATAGAGATAAAATAGTTACTAATATATTGAGAATGAAACTAACTATTTTTGTAAAGAAATTTTTATAAAAATAAATTTCTGGCGAGGTAAAAATGTTTGCAATGACACTTTCACTCCAATTCTTGATATATTCGAGCGCGACCAAGCCGCCAAAAGAGTTGCTAATCAAAACGAATTTTGAAATATTTAAATGCGTTACCAGATTATGCAGATCTTTGGCGAAATTTTCAATTTTATAATCTGCATATTTAGGATATTTTTTTGATAGACCATGTCCACGGATATCGTAAGTTAAAACATTGTATTTGTTTTCAAATATTTTCTCATACGGAAGCCATGCGGAAGAGGAGCCGGAAACTCCATGCACGAATACTAAGGTTAATCTATTAGGTAGAAATTCGTTCTTTCTGTAATATATTTCATTTTTATTAAAATAATATTCTTGCATAATTTTAATTATTTTTAATCGCGGTGTAATAGACTTCTTCCAATAGGTCAACGCTTTTGTGTATATCGTATTGTTTGATTTTTTCAGAACTTATCTCACCCATTGATTTTCTCAAATTTGCGTCAATGATCAGTTTGAGAGCTTGTCTGGCTAAATCTTGGCAATCCTGTGCTTTAAACAAAAATCCATTGCCATCCACGAAATGACGAGATGCGCTCATTTCCGCGTCGGAAACTATAATTGGTTTGCCACAGGCCATGGCTTCGAGCACCACCATGCCCTCGAGTTCCGCCAGAGACGGCAAGACGAATATGTCGCTCGCGTTGTAGGCGTGTATTTTGTCTTCTTCGCTAACCAATCCAAGAAAGGTTATATGTTTTTCGACGCCAAGATTTCGCGTCAGTTTTTCGAGTTTTGTTCGCAGGTGTCCAGCGCCCACTATCATCACATGGGTGTTTTGATATTTTTTAATAATTTCTGGCGTGGCTTTTATTAGAGTATCAATCGATTTTTCTGGAAAGAGTCTTCCGACAAATAATAATTTTATTTTTTCTTTAGGTATATTGAATCTCTCGTGAAAATTGCCGATTTCTCTCCGTTTAAATTCTCTCAAGTCTATCCCATTGCTTATTATGGTTGATGGTTGATTCTTTTTGCTTAATTTTTGAAGCAAAGAGCGCGCCATTTCCGTCGGATAGATCAAAAATTCCGCTTTGTCATAGATCCAGATCAGATATCTGTTCCAAAGCCAGTCAAGCGTCGGACGAATCATCTTTGGCATATCCATAAATAAGTTTTCCGGTTGAGAATGAGAATGCGCCACTATCTTCATACCAAGAGCGCCCGCCGCTTTGATGGCGACGATAGAGCCAGACATCGGCAGAATCAGATGCACCACATCAATTTTTTCTTCTTGAAAAACTTTCTTCAATTCTTTTATCGTCGGAAAAGCCAAGTTCCAGCCATTGCTTTTGGGGATGGGGATACTGCGATAGCGATATGTTTTTATGCCGTTGTGGTAGCTGTCTTTTCTATGTTCTTTGTTTTTGGCTCCGATGAATATAACATTATGTCCTCGTTCCTTCAATAATTTTCCGAATCGCAGGGTCGAAACAACCACGCCGGATTTATTGTTGCCAATCGGATCGCAAATCATCGCGATGTTTAGTTTTGCATCTAGATTATTTAACATGTCTGGAGTTTTTATTTTTTCTAGTAAACATTATTTTTTATTTAAAATTTTTTCTAATTTTCTTTTCCATCCCCTAAATTGAAATTCTATAACGGAATTTACTCTATGGCGTTCGTGCCATTCCCAACCTTTTTGCCTACGCGCGTTAGCATTAACCCCAGAATCTACAAACCAAACTCTTTGTCCTTTTTCGTTTGGTTGATCTGCAAGTAGTATATTGCTTGAGTATCGTGGGTTTAAGAGTGAGCCACCAATTATTACGCGTGGGTCTTTATTAAATTCGGGGGTGCGCATAAAATCTGGATATTGACCATTATTTTTACGAACTGCTTGTATAATTTCTATTGAAGCATTAACCAATTCTAATAATTGACGCACTGTTTCTGGATCCTTGTAAATTGTGTCATCTTTTAGTCTGTCAAGCCTTTCGCCTTTCTTGAATTGCTGTATACAGAAAGCTCTCGGAGTATCTTTATCTGTTTCTTGCGCTTTGAAATATATTGTATCAGGAACAAATTTTCCAAAATCCGGAAAATCTTTTAAAAATCTATAAAACTCTTCAGCTTTTCTCATTTCTTCTTCAGTCGCAAAAGCCTCATCTTTGCTTATTTTTAACGCAACATGGTCAGCATTGGCACCTTCTCCAGTTTTCATGTAAATTTTCCATACTACTGATTCACCACCTTCTGCATGTTTTTCCCCGCTTTCTATGTCTAAAGGTATTTTGAGTGGAACAGCTTCTCCTTGTTCTGTTATTTTTGTATTATTTTTATATGATTCCATTCCCATGTTTTTATTATAACAGTAAATATCTTCTTAATTAAGTTATATATAGATTTTAATCAGTAGGTTTTTTATTTTTCTTATATTTTTTTGTAAATATAAAATATAATATTGCGATTACGACGAGTATGCTTACCGCAGACGCGTAGTAATTAAAATATTTTCCGATTGTTTCATAAGCTTTACCAAAGAATATACCGATAAGTATCATAACGAAAGATTGACCTAGGGAATACATTGCGCAAGTTTTGAAATATCTTTTGTATGGTATGCGCAACGCGCCAGCGGTGATGAGTCCGGCTGTCCCTATGCCCCACATTATCTTGGAACCAGCAATGGCTTTTTTGTGATTTTTTTCGAAATATATTTTTGCTTCTGCTATTTTTTCTTCGCTGACTTTAAAATAACGAAACATTTTTTTCCCTGAGTATCCAATATAGTAATATATTCCATCCCCGACAATATCACCAGCTACCATAACAATAAATATCAGAAAAGGATTGAAGACACCCAATGTTGCCAAAAATCCGCATATCACGGATATTATAGGACCTTCGATGATGGCAAGCGGTATCACTATTAGATATTTATATGTTAGCAATAATTCAATCATGTAAATTGTTATTTATTTTTGTAATATGTGGCGATGCATTCAGTATAACAAATTAAATATGTTATTATAGTCAATAATGAAAATAACCGAAAATAAAGTTTCATGTATCATAGCCGCTTACAATGAAGGTCCGCGGATTGGCGCTGTCTTAAGTGTGATTTCTGGCAGTTCTATCATAGATGAGATTATCGTGGTGAATGACGGCTCAAATGACAACACAAGAGAAATTGTGGAACAATATCCAAATGCGCAATTAGTTTCGTATTCTCAAAATAAAGGTAAAACATTTGCTGTGATGACAGGTCTATCACGAGCTAAAAACGATATAGTGATGCTCCTTGATGCAGATCTCGTGGATTTAAATTATAAGGATATAGAAAACTTAATATTGCCAGTTGTTTCTGGGCAAGCTGATGTGTCAATGAGTATTTGGCAGAATAGCGCGTTGCCATGCAAAATACTTGGTATTGATCTTGAATCTGGACAGAGGGTTTTTTATAAGAAAATTATTCCAGATTTAAAAATATTATCCAAGTTGCCCAGATATGGTCTGGAGGTCTTTATAAACAATATCATTGTAGAAAAGAAATTAAAATTAAAAATAGTAAACTGGGATACTGTTGTAGCTATTAGGAAGTCTCAAAAAATAGGTTGGTGGTATGGCACTTTTGGAGACATAAAAATGACTTTTCAAGTTGTGTCCACTATACCATTATCTAAACTGATATTTCAAATAAAAGATCTAAAATCACTGAGTATTGATAATTTGCAAACTAGCAAATATAGATTTTACTATAAAGATATCATACCAAAAATATCAAAAATAAAATTTTAATGCGCCACAGTGAAAGCGATGATTTTGCGCGCGCCGGCGCGTTTTAATGTTTTTTTTGCTTCAGTCAATGTCGCGCCGGTGGTGGTGATGTCGTCTATTAGAATTATGTTTTTGCCTTTTGCCAATTTTTCATTTTTCACAGAAAAAGAACCAACAATGTTTTTTAATCTAGCACTTCTATTTTCAATGCGAGCCTGATGTTCTGTTTCCCTTGGTTTTATTAAAATATCATTTTCCAATTTAAAATTTTTATTTCCATCTATTTTTTCCAACTCTTGGCAAATCAATTCTGCTTGATTATATCCTCGTTCTTTGTATCTTTCCCTAGATAGGGGAATGGGAATCAAAATTGGATCAGTGAAATTTTCCATTATAGACAATTCTGACAATTCTTCTAAAATTTTACCGTGAATAATTTCTGCAAAAACGCTTGCCAATCTTTTTTTACCTTGATATTTAAAAAGCCACAATGCTTTTTTAATGGGCGGATGACGATAATCGTAAAGAGGAAATATCCATTTTGCCGTTTCACGTTCGGCTCCCGGGGAATAGGACAGACATTTAACGCAAAAGTCCGCACCAGAAAGACCGCATGCCACACATCTTCTGGGAAAAATTATGTCCAATATGGTGTTTAGAAATTTCATGTCCTTAGAAACTCAATGATAATGTTTTGTGAATAATTTGTTTCATGTATATTTCTAACGAGAATAAGTTTATGCTATAATATTAACATATCATGGATAATGCGTTTAAAAAAATATTTTCTGGCATAAGCGGTTTTGTGAGTGGCGCGGAAGCTAGCGCTGTGGGCATTGATATTGGCTCCTCCGCAATCAAAGTTGTTGAGATAAAAAGAAAAGGTGGCAAGATAATGCTCGAAACTTACGGAGCGATAGCGCTCGGCCCTTATGATGCGCTTGATTTGGGGCGCGTTACGAATCTTTCTGTTGAAAAAATAGCGGAGGCTCTCAAAGAAGTTTTGAAACAGTCTGGCATAACCGCCAATTCTGGAGCCTTTTCCATTCCCATACAATCCAGTTTGATTTTTACCGTCGAATTGCCGATTATTATGAAGGATAGTGAAATGGCGACGATTGTTTCAACAGAAGCTCGCAAGTATATTCCAGTGCCTATCACTGAAGTTTCCATTGATTATTTTATTTTGCCTAAAAAAGAATCTTCTTTTGAAGAGATGAATACTGTTGATGGCAATTCGAATATTCCATCAAAAAAAGTGGCAGATAAAACAACTGTGCTTGTTGTGGCGACGCAGAATGACGCTATTTCCAGGTATCGTTCCATCGTTTCCGAGTGTCAGTTGTCCGCCTCTTTTTTTGAGATTGAAATATTTTCTTCTGTTAGGGCGAATTTTGAGCATGAACTTTCTCCGGTATTGTTGATGGATTTAGGCGCGTCGCGCACCAAACTTTCCATCATTGAGTTTGGCATGGTAAAAAGTTATCATACGATTGATCGAGGAGGAGCCAGCATCACCGATTCTATTTCCAAGTCTTTGAGCGTTCCCTTTAATGAAGCGGAAAAAATGAAAAAAGATTTCGGTCTTTTTGGAAATCCATTAGAAAAAAGTTTAGCTGATATCATCAAAATTCATATTGATTATATTTTTTCCGAGACCAATAGCGTGTTGTTGGAGTATGAAAAGAGATACAATAGAACTATAAGCAAAGTAATATTTACAGGTGGCGGGTCTCTTTTAAAGGGATTGACGGAAGTGGCGACGAATAATTTTAAAGCCGAGATTGAAATCGGTCATCCTTTCAATAAAGTAAATGCTCCAGCGTTTTTAGGAAAAGTTCTCGATACGATGGGTCCCGAATTTGCGGTTGCGCTCGGGTTGGCGCTCCGAAAATTGCAATAATCTGTTATTTTTGAGTATTTTTGCGAAGTTAAGCTAAAGTTATACACATTATATTTCATTAAAAGTTGTTTTTGTAATATAATAGTAGTGTAAAATGGATCCCGTTAGAAATTCCGGAAAATTTATAAACGGGATATATTATTAACGAGGAGTATATTAAGTAGATTTCTAACGGGATGGAGCCAAATTTTCAAACATCATTCATACCTAAAAAACCAATGGTGACGGATCGCGCTATTCGGACGCGGTCCATAGGTATTTTTACCATATTATCCATACTTATTTTATTTACCGTCTTACTTGCGACTGGTGGGGTTTATTTCTATAAAGAAGTTGCGATAAAAGATATTGCCAAGATGGAGAATGATTTAAATTTAGCCAAGAATCGCTTTGAACCTTCTAAAATAGCCGAACTTCAACTTTTAGACAAGCGTTTGCGCGCCTCAACTGAAATTTTATCCAATCACATAGCCATCACTCCCATCTTTCAAGCGCTTTCCGCCATCACCATGAAATCTGTTCGTTACACCAGATTCAGTTATGGCTTTGCAGATAAGGCAAATGAAAATGGCGCGGAGAATGTGAAAAATCCGAAAGTGATTATCAAGATGAGCGGTCAGGCGGTTGGTTATCGCTCTATCGCTCTCCAAGCCGACCTTTTTACCACCAAAGATGAAGGCAAGAATTTTATCGACCCTGTTTTCTCCAATCTTTCGCTTGACGATAAGGGCAATGTTCTTTTTGATTTGGAATTTTCAGTTGATCCGTCTTTTGTTGATTATAAACAAATGCTCTCCACAGAGAGTTCGACTTAATTTTTATGTTGCGATTTATTATGCCCGCGATTTTAATAGGAATAAGCATCACTGTTTTTGTGATGTTTACCAACCCTATTTACAATGACATTGAGAAATTGCGAACTGAAGTGGCGTCTTATAACGAAGCGCTGGATAATTTTAAAACATTTGATTACACCAAAGAAGTATTAACTGCTAAAGAAAGCGCTATCAATCGAGATGATTTAGTAAAACTTCAGAAACTCTTGCCAGACAACATAGATAACATACGTTTGATTCTTGAAATAGAAAAGATAGCATTTCCTTATGGCATGATTTTAAAAGATGTTAAATATGACGCGATTGATACTGCTACTGCGAAGAAAAATTCCGCAGGTGGGGCAGTGGCGACTCCGTCTGAAGATCGATCGCAATTTGCATCTAAAGATTATGGAGTTTGGGACTTGTCTTTTTCCACGACGGACACTTACGATGATTTTCTTAATTTTACAAGAGATCTGGAGAAAAATCTTCGCATTGTGGATATATCATCAATCCAATTTTCTTCGAACGGGGCGGGTGGATCTGGTTCGAATTCCAATTCCGCCTCTCCCGAATCTTATCAATATAGTTTTAAGATTAAAACTTATTGGTTGAAAAATTAAAAATTCAAGAAAAATATAAAACAAATATATGCCAAAAATAAAAAACATATTAATATTCGTAGCAATCGGCGCGGTGTTTGTTTTGATTTATATTTTTTTTATAAAACCATCTCCCGATGATTCAGCTACCCTGATTTCTTCCAACGGAGTTCCCGTGACGACAAACACATCAAATACGGCTATACCGGATGCGGATGTTACCGCGACTACTCAAGCTTTCTTGGGTCTGCTTTTGAATGTTAGAAATTTAAAATTAGATGACGCTATTTTTTCTGATAACGCTTTTGCAAGCTTGCAGGATTCTAGCATTGTGCTTGTTCCAGATGGGAATGAAGGGAGAATAAATCCATTTGCTCCGATTGGCTCTGACAATGACACGTTACCATTAAATACAACTCCTTAAACAAAATGAGTTTTTTAGAAGAATTAGTTAAGGAAAATGTAATAAAAAATAACCAAATAGGCGAGATAAAAAGTCGCGCAAAAGATAAATATGGCGGGGATATCGAAGAAGCCTTAATCGAATCTGGCGTGACCGAAGAAAAAATTCTTGAAATAAAAGGAAAATATTTTCAAATGCCAGTGAAGAAAGTTGATCAGGAAAACTTGACCTTCGATGTTTTGAAATATATTTCTGAAGATTCGGCCATGCATTATCATTTTGCTCCGATTGATTTGCGGGAAGGAGTGTTGGAAGTTGGTGTGATCAATCCAGAAGATATGCAAACAATGGACGCGTTGCAATTCATTTCTGCCAAAATAAGCATTCCATTTAAAATATATCTGATTTCAAAAGGCGATTATGAAGGCATCATGCAGGCTTACAAAGGCATGGGAAATCAGGTCAAGGAGGCGCTTAGCGAATTGGATAACGATGACTTTAAAGGTCTAAATGAAGAAAATTTAAGCAAAGAAATAAAAAAAATAGGAGATGATTCTACGGCAAAGATAGTCGAGGACGCGCCAGTTATCAAGATCGTTGCCGTCATTTTGCGTAATGCCATAGAAGGCGACGCTTCCGATATACATATTGAGTTCAATGGTGAAAAGGTAAAAGTGCGTTTTCGCGTGGACGGAAGTTTGCATACTACCATAGTATTACCACCCAGCATTTATGGCGGGATAGTCGCTCGTATAAAAATTCTTTCCAAGCTTAGATTGGATGAAAAAAGAAAACCTCAAGATGGAGGTTTTAGCGCGAACATCGACGGACGCAAGGTTGATTTTCGTGTTTCTACCATGCCAGCCTATTATGGCGAGAAAGTGGTTATTCGTATATTGGATACCGAAAAAGGAGTGAAGCCACTCGATAAATTGGGTCTCTCCGAAAAGAATCTCAATATGATAAGAGAAGCGCTCAAACAGCCCTATGGACTTATTTTGGTTACTGGCCCCACTGGGTCGGGAAAGTCCACCACTCTTTATTCAATGTTGAATGAATTAGATAAAGAAAAAAATAATATAGTGTCTTTGGAAGAGCCGGTGGAATATCATATGCCTGACATCAATCAGTCGCAAATGATGCCTGAGATTGGATACACTTTCGCCTCTGGACTTCGTTCTATCCTTCGTCAAGACCCAGATATAATAATGGTTGGGGAAATACGCGATAAAGAGACAGCTCAACTGGCAATCCAAGCTGCCCTGACTGGACATCTCGTCCTTTCGACTCTTCACACCAACAATGCCATCGGTGCTATTCCTCGCTTGATCGACATAGGCGTCGATCCGTATCTGATCGCGCCGACTTTGATCTTGTCTATCGCGCAACGTCTTGCCAGGATGACTTGTCCGAGTTCGCGCAAGCTCGTGCCGATGGACAATAGCATTAAAATGCAGATTGAAGACCAAATGCGAGATCTGCCGGATGAATTTAAAAAGGGAATTGGGATCAAAAATGAGATGTATGATACGGTTCCATCTAGCGAATGTCCTTCGGGCACGAGAGGTCGCGTGGCTGTTTTTGAAATGTTTAAAATAGACAAGGAAATGGAAGAAGTGATATTGAAAAATCCCACTGATGGAGAGATTTACAAAGTGGCTCGCAAGAACGGCATGCTCATGATGAGAGAAGACGCGATGTTGAAATCCATCGAAGGCGTTATTCCTTTCGTTGAAGTGTATAATTTTAACAATGATAATGAATAAGCTGAAAAAGATCTGGTTATATAGTATAATGTTTCTATGGAGACAATAAAAAGAAAAATTTTAATAATTGACGATGACAATTTTCTTGTGGATATGTATGCGCTTAAATTTATTGAAAATAATTTTGAAGTTCATACGGCTTTTAATGGAGCGCAGGCTCTCGACAAACTGAAAGGCGGACTTTCTCCCAACGTTATGTTGATAGATGTGATCATGCCGGAAATGGACGGTTTTGAAATGTTGACTCAGATTAACAATGAAAAAATATGCCCTAGTTGCGTAAAAGTGATTTTATCAAATAAAAGCCAACAAGCGGACATTGATCGTGGCGATGAGTTGGGGGTGGCAGGTTATATCGTAAAGGCGAGTTCCACTCCTCAAGAAGTAATCAATCAAGTGATAGATATTTTGGGAAAAAAATTATAATTAATGTTTAATTTTAATTAAAGCTATGGATCATATAGATCACAAAAAGAAACTCGAAGAACTCATTTTGATTGTTATCCGCGAGGGTGGGTCGGATTTGCATTTGGGCGCTTCGCGTGTGCCGGTTATTCGTGTGGCTGGCGAGTTGGTATTTCTGGTTAAACGTCCGATTTTGACCAACGAAGATGTGATGGGGATTTTGGGTGAGATATTGCCCAAGGCCAAGATTGATAAATTTATAGAGAATCAAGAGGCGGATTTTTCTTAT
>CAYIOX010000013.1:0-16769 GCA_964365245.1 uncultured Candidatus Saccharibacteria bacterium | reverse complement strand
ATTACTAAGCACCAACCTATCTCGTTCTTCCCATGATGGATTCTTTGGATCGTGTTTTAAAATATGAAAATAAAAAAGAGTAAAAATATCCGCCATGCCTAGAGGTCCCGCTGTGTGCCCACTTCCAGCTTCTAAAAGCATTTCAATAATACTCTGACGAATATTATTCGCCTTAATCTCTAAATCTTTTATTTTCTCTTCAGATAAAAAAGGCATCACAAATATTATACCAGACTTTGAAAACTTTGGAGTGTTCCGATCGGATCAGAACTTTTCCAAATACTGGAACCCGCGATTAGCCTATCCGCGCCGGCATTTAATATCGTTTGAGCGTTTTCTAAATTAATGCCAATGTCCACCGATATCACAACTCCAGGCAAATTTTTTTTGAGAAATTTTATATTCTCCAACGCTTTTTCTGAGAAAGATTCGCCTTGAAAACCAATCTTATTGGACCCCATACAATGCAAAAAATCAACCTTATGAGAAAGTTTTGACACAATGGACAAATCATCACCGGGCATAAAAGCAATTCCGATTTCCACCATATCTCGTATATACATATCCAACCCTTCCAAGAAATTCTCAAATTCTTTAATATCACCACCCATATCAGGACCTATCTGCGCAGGCAGGTGGAAAATCATTCTCTTCGGCCCCAATTTCATATATAAATCAAAATTCTCTACAGCATCAGCCACCATAAGATCAAACTCAAAATCAAAATCTTCCCAAAATGGCATTCCCTCTTCTTCGTTCATGATTTTTTGAAAATCATTATCTTCCCAGCCACCCGAAGCAAAAGGCCAAGTAACACTCGGCACAAAAACGCCATCGCACATATCGACGTGCGCGCACTTGGTCCGCCCGCGCAAAGCTGTAAGTTTGTTTTTTATTTCATTAAAACTTTTTTCCAATATTGCGGGAATTATTTCACTCATGATTTTTTTCTTTTCCAACCTGAATCTTTCCGATTTTCGCCAACCTGCGCACATGTCTTTCTTCTCCACCATAAGATGTATTAAGCCAAAGATGCACGGCATCCATCACACTTTCTTCTGTAAAATATCTAGCGCCCAAAGAAAGAACATTTGAATTATTGTGTTCTCTTGACCGGACTATTATATTTGATTCATCATCAACAACAGGTTTTGCATCACCATAAAAAACCGCCGCTCGAACATTGGGAAATTTATTTGCAGCGATAGCTTCTCCTTCTCCCGTGCCACCCAAAATAATTCCTTTGACATTGTCTGGATCTTTATTTACCTCCTGCGCAACTGGAATAACGAAATCAGGATAATCATCATCTTCATTATATTCATACGCGCCCTTGTCTATAACTTCATAACCTTCTCCCTGCAAAGAAATCACAAGTTTCTCTTTGAGCACATATCCCGCATGATCTGTCCCAATAAAAATTTTCATAAGATTATTATACTACTTCTGTATTTCTATTTCTATTTATAAAAATCTTCTTCTTCGTAATAATACGACTGCTCTATACCCTTCATAAAAACCTCGCGATCATTAATATTATCAGTCAGAGCGGTTCGCAAAAGCTCCCGAATCTCGAGATCCTTCACAGGACTACGCTCCATGGCATTTAAATAATCAGCTTTTTCAACTTTTGCCCAATCAACACACTGTTTAAGATTTTTTTTTAAAATCAAATCTAACCAAATTCTCATACTTCGTCCATTGCCCTCCATAAACGGATGAGCAATATTCATTTCCACATACTTTGCCATAATTTCTTCAAAAGTTCTTTCTGGCATTTCATCAATTTTCTTTAAACTTTCTTTCAAATACAAATGAGAAGCAAATCGAAAACCGCCTTTGCTTATATCTTTCATGCGAATTTGACCAGCAAAATCATAAAGCCCTCTAAACAAACACTCATGAATTTGTTTTAAACCTTTGATTGTGCCAATTTCAAAATTTAAGATTTCCTGACTGCCAAAAAGCTTTTTGGCTCGTTCTTTGCTAAGTTCATCAACATTTTGCATGTTTTAATTATACCATAATTTAGATCGATCGCCCAGCAAATTAAATGCTCTATTTATTTTAATGCGATTATTTTTTTCATATTAGTCTGCCAGCAGCTATTACATGCCCCACCAAAGTTTCAGTATACTTCACTTCATTATCGTACCACGTTATTTTAGTTAATATATCCACTACTTTTTAACACCTTACTTATAGTAGATGTCCTGAGCGGACCTATAGAAAACAATGGGTAAAAGATAAGATTATTCGGAAGACTTTGGTTAGTGTTAACTATCTTTATTGCACCCCAGAAGAAAATGTCTTTAACATTTTGAATTTGGGATTTTGGCAATTCAACATCTTTACCTTTGTAACTAACAAGCAGTTTATCGTCAGCAACTTTCAATCTATCACCACTCATTAATCCAATCACATTTGAAGCAGCAAATGGTAATGACCACCAAGTCTTTCCAAACACACCTTTGAATTCTTTTTCCATGTTTTTATTTATTTATATTAATTTATATTAATTGACCAGCATGGATAACATGTCGCACAAGCGTATACGTATACCCTATCTCATTATCATACCAAGTTAGACTTTCTTCGAATTCGGTCATACTTTAATGATCCAATAACAGCCACTAAGATGGGAACAGCGATTATTGGCCAAAGTGACGAAGTCATTATTTTGACCACAATTCTTTCGGGGAGGCATACAAGAATTCTTGCACCGGTACCCAATGAGCAATACTTTCCCAATAATGAAACAATGTCTGTATTGAAGAAATAATCTGTGAAGTAAGCTACCGCAAAGGAGACTACCCCAACGGTGATAAGTACACAGAGCAGATAGACAATAAACAAGAAGAAACTCCAAGAAAAAATTACTTTTCTCAGAGTTCTTGTTTCATTTTCACTAATTTGATTTTTCATGCTGTTTAAATTAATCTCCCCGCTTTTATCATATGCTCCACTAATGTATACGTATACCCCATTTCGTTGTCATACCATGTCGCTCATACACAGATATCGTTTGGTTCAGTTATAAGCGTCCAATTATTATTTGGAGTAGGAATGTGCATATAACCTTGTTTAAATGCCTGAAACGGAGTCAGAATTTTAGTTTTCTCCTGAATTTCATTTTCTGAAACCCTAGTCATGAAACACCCAGTTACTATTTTTCTAATTGGAATAAAGAAGAAAAATACTATCAAGACAAGAATAATTAATAAAATAATTTTTTTCATAACTATATTAACCTCCCTGTCCTTATCACATGCTCCACCAATGTATGCGTATACCCCATTTCGTTATCATACCAGCCCATGACTTTTATCAGATTTCCTCCCACGACACGAGTTAGTTTCAGATCAGCGATAGAACCATAAGGACTTCCTAGAATATCGCTTGAAACAAGCTCTTCTTCGGTGACAGTAAATATCCCCTCCCACCTTTTATCTTTTGACGCTTTTTTAAGAATTGCATTCACTTCTTCAGTAGTTGTGTCTTTTTTAGAAATAAAAGTGACATCCACAATAGACCCAGCAGGCACGGGCACTCTCATTGAGATACCATCAAACAATCCTTCTAGTTTTGTAAAAGCTTTTGTTACTGCAATAGCTGCGCCAGTAGATGAAGGCACGATGTTTTGCGCCGCCGCACGACCTTCACGGAAATCTTTCTTATTCGGACCATCTACGATTGATTGACTCGCAGTGTATCCGTGGACAGTATTTAAAATCGCTTTTTCTATTCCCAGAGCTTCATCTAAAATAGCAATGAGTGGCGAAGCCGCATTCGTCGTGCAAGAAGCATTCGAAGTAATATCACAAGTGCCAAACTTGTCTTCATTTACACCGAGCAAAATAGTCTCGCCTTTTACACTAGCGTCCTCACCACCCTTGGCTGGAGCAGAAATGACCACCTTCTTTGCGCCAGCGTCTAAATGCATTTTCGCTTTGTCGTAAGTGGTGAAAAGTCCAGTAGACTCTACCACCACATCCACACCTAAATCTTTCCAAGGAAGTTTGTTGGGTTCCTTTTCTGCTAAAACTTTTACTCTTTTGCCATCAATTACAATTTCTTGTCCTTCTGCTTTTATCTCATGTTCCCATTTTCTGTAAACCGTGTCATGTTTTAAAAGATAAGCCATATTTTCAACACTTCCTAAATCATTCACTGCCACTATTTCAATCTCTGGCCTATCCCAAGCCACTTTCAAAAACGCTCTTCCAATCCTACCAAAACCATTTATGCCAACTTTTATTTTTGTCATATTATTATAATACCATTTTATTTCTATTTTTAATTTTTCCGTAGAGCCAACCAATCAATAATCCAAGAATAATCACTGGAGATAATTTTACTGCTATTACTAGATTTGAAAGATCACCCCAGGGTTCACGATTTATACCTTTTATATAATAAAAAAGAAACCCCAAACCAAAAATAATAATCCCAACAATTAAACCATACAACCAATACTCTTTTTTATTCATCTTTATATTGTATCAAAAACCAAAAAAAGAATACAGACCTCACCCTAACCCTCTCCTTAATAAGGAGAGGGTGCCGAAGGCGGGAGAGGTGTGTTATTATTGAAAAATGGACAAAGAGGTTAAATTCATCCATTTACATACCCATTCACATTATTCCCTCCTAGACGGGCTCTCAAAGCTTGAAAATTTAGTTGCGCTCGCTAAAAAATTCAATATGCCAGCTATGGCTATCACTGATCACGGCAACATGTATGGTGCGATTGAATTTTATAAGCTTGCAAAAAAAGAAGGAATAAAACCTATCATAGGCGTAGAAGCATATATGACAGCCGGAAATAGAAAAGAAAAAACCACCGAAGCTGGAGGCACAAAACGTTATTATCATCTGACTTTGCTCGCAAAAAATCTGGAAGGATATAAAAATTTAATTAAATTAGTAACTATCGCAAACTTGGAAGGATATTATTACAAACCAAGAATGGATAAAGAAATACTTCGAAAATATTCCAAGGGCATCATAGCTCTGTCTGGATGTTTGGGTGGAGAATTATCACAAACAGTTTTGAAAGGTGATTTAAAAAAAGCAGATGAACTTGTTTTGGAATATCAAGATATCTTTGGCAAAGAAAATTATTTTATAGAAATTCAATGCCATCCATCAGTTGAAAATGACAAAGTCGTCCGCGAGACATTAATTAAACTTGGAAAGAAACACAATATACCGGTTGTGGGAACCCAAGACTCACACTACCCTTGCAGTGATGATCATGATGCTCACCATACTCTCCTACAAATAAATACTCAAGGTGATGGAAATGGTGCGAAATTTGAATTCTCCAATGATGACTTTTCTTTCATTGATACAAAAGAAGCTTTGAAAATTTTTAAAGACTTTCCAGAAGCTGTAGAAAACACGATGAAAGTAGCGGATATGTGCAATTTAGAGCTTGAACTCGGGAAATGGGTTTTCCCTGATTTTAAAATTGAAGATGGAAAAACTCCTGACGAAAAGATGCGAGAGCTGGTATATTCAGGGTTTGAAAGATTGAAGATAGAAAAAAAACCAGAAACATTAGAACGCGTAGAATATGAATTAAAAGTTATCAAAGACAAAGGATACGCTCCATATTTCCTAGTGGTTGGCGACCTCCTACGACATGCAAAAGAAAACGGAATTTTAACAACAATCAGAGGTTCAGTCGCTGGATCTATGGCTACATATTTACTAGGAATTACTAACGTGAATCCAATAGAATATAAAATTCCTTTTGAAAGGTTTTTAAATCCATTCCGCCCTTCCGCTCCAGATATTGACATGGACTACGCCGACAACAGAAGAGATGAGATGATTGAATATGTCAAAAAGAAATATGGTGAAGACAAAGTTGCCCAAATTGGAACCTTTGGAACAATGATGGCCCGTGGCGCTGTTCGAGACGTCGCGCGCGCGCTCGGATATCCGTACACCATAGGCGATAGACTGTCAAAAATGATTCCAATGGGATCGCAAGGTATGCCCATGACGATAGATCATGCCATGGAAATAGTGCCGGAACTAAAAGAAGCGTATAAAAAGGAAAAAGACACCAAAAAAATAATTGATTTAGCAAAAAAATTGGAAGGCTGTGTCAGACACATCTCAGTCCACGCCGCGGGAGTAGTCATATCCCCCCTTCCACTCGTGGAATATGTTCCACTTCAATACGATCCGAAGGGAGAAAATAAAATAATCACTCAATACGATATGTATAACATCGAAGAAGCGGGGCTTCTTAAATTCGACTTCTTGGGTATACGAAACTTGTCTATTTTAGCCGATGCTGTTTCTTTAGTAAAAAAATTCTACAACATAAATATAGACATTGAGCATATACCCCTTGATGATAAAAAAACTTTTGAACTTTTAGCTTCTGGTCAGACAGAAGGATTATTTCAATTGAATGGTTCAGGCATGACTAAATACTTAAAAGAATTAAAGCCTACATCAATCCACGACATAAATGCGATGGTCGCTCTGTATCGCCCAGGCCCAATGGAATCAATCCCTGAATATATAAAACGTAAACACAATCCAGGACTTGTAAAATACATGGATCCTAGAATGAAGAAATATCTGGGGGATTCTTTTGGGTTAATTGTGTATCAAGATGACCTACTTTTGTCTGCTATTGAACTCGCCGGATACAACTGGGAAGAAGCTGATAAATTCCGAAAAGCTGTCGGCAAAAAAATCCCAAAAGAAATGGCAGCCCAGAGAGAGAAATTAACTAAGGGTATTATTGCAAATGGTCAAACGCCTGAATTTGCTGAAAAACTTTGGAAACTTTTTGAGCCTTTTCAAGCCTACGGTTTCGGTAAAGCGCACGCAGCGTCTTATGGTAAAGTTGCCTATCAGACAGCATATATGAAAGCAAACTACCCCGTAGAATATATGGCCTCGATACTTACTGCCGAATCTGGAGATGTAGAGAAAATTTCAGAAATTATTCAAGAGTGTAAAAATATGAACATACCAGTTCTTCCTCCACATATAAATGAAAGCTATGGGGGTTTCACTTGCCTACCTGAAGAGAAAGACACAATAATAAACGAGACAAATAAAAGTAAAAAAATAAGATTCGGACTGTATACAATTAAAAATCTCGGAACAGATATTGCAGATAGTATAATCAAAGAACGCAAAGACAACGGTAAGTTTAAATCAATTTCTGATTTTCTAGACAGAATCAAACATAAGAATTTAAATAAAAAATCAATGGAAGCAATGATAAAGTCTGGTTGTATGGATGAGTGGGGCGACAGAGGAATAATGCTTGGAAATTTAGAAGCAATGCTTGCTTACAATCATGAGCTAAACAAGCAAGACAAGAATCAAGTATCTCTTTTTGGTGGGGCTACAAAAATATCAGCCCCGGAATTTAAATTACAAAGTGGCACGGAAGCGACACAGACAGAAAAGTTGCTTTGGGAAAAAGAATTATTGGGACTTTATATTTCTGGACATCCACTTGATCGCCTACGTTCAAAGCTTGAAAGCCGAAATATAAATATTAAAAAAATAAAAGAAGACAAAGAAAACAATATGGGAAATGGTATGTCAGTGACTATCGCCGGAATAATAGAAACAGTTAGACAAGTTGTCACAAAAAATAATGATAGAATGGCATTCCTAAAAATCGCAGACCTGACTGATTCCATAGAAGCAGTCTGCTTCCCTTCCACATTCAAAGATTCAATAGATATTTTAGTCCCCGAAAAATGCATAGCTCTCTCGGGTAAAGTTTCTCTACGCAACGGCGAAAAGAGCATTATCATAGAAGCTTTGAAAGAAGTTTAAAATAAAAATATCTAGTCTTTTTTGTTACTATTTATTATAAAGAGACATAGCTTTATCTTTACCTTCAGTAAAAATAGTCTCAACAGCTTTAGCTATAGTTTTAGAAAGTTTTTTTATTATTTCAAGTTCTTGTTTTTTGAATTCACCAAGCAAAAAATTGAGCACCGCTTTTTCCCCTTTTGGTTTTTTTACTACGCCTTTTGGTGTCGCGGGAGAAATGCCAACCCTAATGCGTAAAAATTCTTCGCTCTTTAGAGCCTTAATGACTGAACCCAAACCATTGTGTCCACCAGCTGATCGATTAAAAGAAATCTTAATTTTTCCTAATGGCAAATCAATATCATCATAAATAACCACCAAATCCTTTAAATCTTTTTTTGCTTTTACTAAATGAGCCATAGTTTTCCCGGAATTATTCATAAAAGTCTCTGGAGCAACAAGCTTCACATTATTTTTCCCAATTTTCATCTCTGCGCAGAGAGCATTCACTTTTTTATCAAAATAAAATTCCTTATTAAGTAATGAAAACAAAACAATTCGTCCTGTATTATGACGAGTGATTTCATATTCTTGTCCTGGATTCCCTAAACCGACGATCAATTTCATTCTCCCATAATAACACAAGTTAAAAAATTCGCTTGAGACACTCGTTTTATAATTTATAACAAAACATATTATTACACTGTGTCAAGAGCTTTTTGTGCTATTATAATGATATTTATGGAAAATGAAATACCCAGAAAATCACAATCCGTCAAACAATCATTTTGGGAGTTAGTGCGTTTTGCAATTATAGCTTTAATAATAGTTATACCGACTCGTCTTTTCATAGCAGAGCCGTTTGTGGTATCAGGAAGTTCTATGATTCCCACATTTCAAGATGCAAATTATCTAATTGTAGATAAGTTATCTTACGAATTAAGTGAACCAAAAAGAGGTGACGTAGTTATATTTAAATATCCACTTGATCAAAAAAAGTTCTTTATAAAAAGAATAGTGGGTCTTCCGGATGAGAGAATTGAAGTTAATAATGGAAAAATAAAAATTTTTACATGTAAAATGACGAAAACCTGTCAAAGTATCACACTTGACGAATCATATATTCGCGAACCATTCACTACCACCCAAACATATACAACAAAAACAGACGAATATTTTGTAATGGGAGATAACAGAAATGGCAGTTCGGATTCAAGATATTGGGGAGTGGTAAAAAAAGAATTATTGATTGGAAGAGCATTCTTGCGTTTATTGCCAATAAATAAAATTGGCATATTACCGGGAAATTATAAACAAACAAAATAAAAAATATGAAAAAAACATCAAAAAACAAGTCGCAAGAAATTTTATCACCAAAGGGAATGAGAGATTTGATGAATGAAGAATATTATTCTTTCCAAGGGTTTTTTGAAAAAGCGCAGGAAGTGGCTGTATATTACGGCTTTAAACCCATTGAAACTCCAATGCTGGAAAATGAAGAAATTTTCACCACAACCATAGGCGAAGGCACAGATATAGTGGACAAAGAAATGTATACGCTCAAAACCAAGGGCGGAGATCATTTAGCTCTCAGACCAGAACACACGGCGCCGTTAATGCGCGCTTATATAGAGCACGGAATGCAAACACTCCCCCAGCCGGTGATGCTATACCAACACGGTCCAGTCTTCAGACACGACAAGCCTCAACGCGGACGATATAGACAATTTTGGCAATTTGATTTAGATTCATTGGGAAATGAAAAGAGCATCATGGATGCGTTGGTTATCAAGACTGGTATGACCATCTTAGAAGAAGCTGGAGCAAAGAATCTTTCAATTGAAATAAATTCTCTAGGCGACAAGGAATGCAGAAATGGCTATTTGAGAGAACTTACAAACTATTACAAAAAACATGCAAGCGATCTGGCGCCGATAGATCGTGAACGCCTAAAGGTAAATCCGCTTCGAATTTTAGATTCAAAAGAAGAAAAAACAAAAGAGATAAACGAAAATGCTCCAGATTCTATTTCTTTTCTGTGCCTTTCATGTAAAAAACATTTCAAAGAAGTGCTAGAATACTTGGAAGAAATGAATATACAATACAATATAAATAAAAATTTAGTGCGAGGACTTTCATATTACACTCGCACAGTTTTTGAGATATATACTCCGAGTGATGAAGAAAACGGAATACCAGTGCAAGTGGCATCTGGTGGAAGATATGATTATTTAGCTAGGCAAATCGGCGGAAAAAAAGATGTTCCAGCCGTAGGTTTTTCTATTGGGGTAGATAGAATAGTTGAATCAAAATGGTATAAAAAACTTTCTCCACGGATATTAAAAAAGCCGAAAATTTACTTTATCCAACTTGGCTCTGAAGCAAAATTAAAAAGTTTAAATATAATTGAAATACTGCGCAAAGCCCATATTCCGATACTCAATCACTTTCCAAAGACAGTCTGGGTTCGCAGTTGGCAATTGCCGAAAAGCTGGCAGTTCCCTACGCGCTCATCTTTGGAGTCAAAGAAGCGCTGGATGATTCTGTAATAATACGAGATATGGGAAGCAGGTCTCAAGACACTGTAAAATTAAACAAGCTTTTGGAATATCTTAAAGAACTCAAGTAAAAATATATTTTAGTTTATAATTTTAAAATCAAAAGACACATACAATGCAAAAAGAGATATTGCAAAAAGAAGAAAAAATGTTGCGTCAAGTAGCGCAAGAAGTGCCAGTGGGCGACATAAAGACAAAAAAAATAAAAAAGGTGTTGAAAGAAATGTCTGAGGCGCTAAAAAGTCAAAGCGACGGCGTAGCGATAGCGGCGCCACAGATTGGATATAAACTCCGGATTTTTGTTGTTTCTGGTAAAATATTTACAACAGAATTCACCGAAGGAAAAAAAGAAAGAATAGAAAGAAAACACGGAAATGATACGAATATTCCAGAAGCCCCGGAAAGAGAAGAGAAGGATTCTATTTTAACAGATATGGTTTTTATAAACCCAAAGATTTCTAGACTTTCTAAGAAAAAAGAGTGGGTTCCAGAAGGATGTCTGTCGGTTCGGCCACTTTACGGTAAAACTTTTAGATCAAACAAGGCGACAGTGACCGCCTATGACGAAAATGGAAAAAAGTTTATCAGGGGCGCATCCGGATTGTTGGCCCAAATTTTCCAACACGAAACAGACCATTTGAATGGCATACTTTTTATTGATCATGCAAAAGATATTAAAATAGAAGAACTGCCTAAATAACCAATAGTTTTAGTAAAAAAATGTCTATAAAAAAATTAAATTTTGTATTTTGGGGCACACCGGATGTGGCGAGCGAAACACTTGAGATTTTAAAACAAGCTGGTTTTTTGCCATCTTTAATTGTTACTTCTCCTGATGCAAGAAAAGGTAGAGGAATGCATTTAGAGAGCTCCCCTGTTGCCGTTTTTGCAGATAAGAACAACATACCTTACTTTAAACCAGAAAAAATAGGAGAACTGGGGAACATTTTTACGACCTCTTCGCAGGCTGACGAGCCGAGAAAAGCAATTTTCCAGCAGGAAAATATGCGTGAAAGTAAAAAAGTTCCCCAGTTTGACTTATTTATTGTCGTCGCTTATGGAAAGATAATGCCAGAAAATATTATTAATATACCAAAACTCGGCTCTGTTAATATCCATTATTCTCTTCTGCCAAAATATCGCGGAGCTTCCCCTGTGGAAACAGCCATTTTAAATGGCAACACAGAGACCGGTGTGACTATACAGCAAATGGCATATAGAATGGATTCTGGTCCAATCATCGTGCAAGAAAAAGTCGCAATATTGCCAAATGAAAAAGCGTCAGATTTACGCAAACGGATGATAAAAATCGGGGCAGAACTTTTAATAAGAGTTTTACCAGAGCTTACTCAAAACAGAATCAAAACAATTCCTCAAGATGAGTCAAGCGCAACTTACTGTAAAAAAATAAAAAAAGAGGATGGACTCATAGACTTAAATGACAATGCGGTTGTAAATTACAATAAATTCAGAGCTTATGCTTTTTGGCCTAGGACTTTCTTTTTCAGAAATAACAAAAGAGTAATTATCACTGATGCTATATTAGAAAATAACCCCATCGACAAAGCTCGAGGCAAGCAGTTTATAATCAAGAAAATTATACAAGAAGGTGGAAAAGAAATTGAATACAAAGAATAATTTAGCATTAGCACGCGACCGCTTGTTATTGCTAAATTAGACTAGTATTCCATCTTAATTAACTTCTTTTCTATAACAGCCTAAACAATAAACAGTTTCCAGTCTATCTGGAGCATAACTTGTCTCAAATTCATTTTGACAATTCCCCTCATGTCCGTGATTTTCTAATTCACACATACACGAACGATGCCACAATTTTATCGGCTGACGTTTTGATAACCTTTCGTAATGTCTACAATTTGGACAAAGTTTTGGAAGCGGTAAATTGTTAGCGCGATAAAACTGCAATTCATTTAAAACAATCTTAAATGCTGTAGTGCATTGTTGATTACACTTTCCTTCATGAACGCAAGCGATTATTTCGTCTAGAATATTATCGCTTACCAAATTTATATTCGTTGGTAATTCATTTACTAATATGGTCGGAACATAATTTTTTACATCTGGCTCTCTCCAGCGATATCCGCAGGTCGTAGCTTCTGCTTTGGTTTTTGGAAAATATTCCTGAGCAATGGTTTCGTTATAAGCGAATGGAAGCATATCAGATGGGAAAAATTCACCATAACTAATAATTCTACCAACGCTATCAATAAAAGGCGCGCTCTTCATCTGTTCCTTAATTTTTGGAACCAAACTATTATATTCTTCCTTGGTGTATTGTTTATTTAGAATACAATATTGCTTTTTACGAAGACCCACACAACCAAACAAATCTGAAGAAGAAAAGCAATTTATGCAATATTCAGCATAAGTTAATTGGTCCCAAGATTCGTTTGAAAAAAACACAGATGAACATTGCCTGCCGATACTTGAGGATTCATAAATCAACTCGCTTCCCGCGCCCCAATAAGTATTGTCCATAATATCTTTCGCGTCTGAAACGCCAAATAAATATTTACCGTCTTCTACCCTATCACAGTTGAAAGAATTGCGCACATTTTTTGAGTTTTCAATCCAGTTACCTGAAACATTGACCGACTTTTTTTCAATAAAACACGGGACAATATATTTAACAGATTCATTTTTCACTGCTTCTTTTATCTTTTCTATTTCAACCCCATTAGAAAGTTTTAGTTCGGAAATTTTTGATAGATAGTCGTCTCTAGAATATTGTTCGTTAAAAATACAGTAAGATTTATTGCGAAGATTCGTGCAACCAAAACAGTTCTGGCAAGATCTGCAATTATTTAAGAAATAAGAATCAATGCATTCATTACATTCTTTCCCATACTTCAAGCCGTTGCAATTATAACAATCTATACACTCATAACACCTCTCGCATTTGCGAGCATTATAACAATCCATGCAGTTTCTTGATTCCCAATATGCCACACCATAATAACAATCTTCATTTACGTTACTGGCGAAGATCATATAACAATTCTTCACATCACTTGCCCTATTAACATACTCACTATTCACTTGAAAACCTTGTTTGGCAATTCCAAGCCTGGGAACACTATCATAAAGTCTTTTATATTGTTCAAAAAATGGCTTAGAAAAATCAAAGTCAATCGCGTATTCCTGTCTATCCCAACCATCACCATAAAAACAACCATGACAATAAACTTTATACTTGCTATCTTTCGGAAAGACTAATATCTTTTCTTCATTACATAAATCACACTTTCTTTTGTAAAGAGTTCTCTCATTACGCATGAGTAAACGCCTGATAAGTCTGCATTCCGGACAAAAAGTCGGCAGAGGAACTTTTATCTTTTCATAAAATCCAAAATCGTCCAGCTCAATCTTAAATTCACCTTTACAATTCTGGCATATTCGATTTTCACTTTTGTATTCCATATTTTCAATTCCTTAATCTATCATATATGATACACTAACAATTTTGTTACAATTTCTGCGATAGCAGAGTTTGAAACATCAAATCTACGCTATGGCTGAGATTAAAAATAATAAACTATAACTAGTATTTTGCTGTAAAAGGATTTCTTTTTGAAAGACCTTTCATCATTTTTTTGATACTGCGAGCTCCGCGATATAAAAGCGTTTGGTTACGATCTTTATTTTTATTTATCTCATTATAGAGATTGTCTTTGATGGCATCTATGGCTTGATATAGATCTTCTTTATCGGCGCTACCATAAAACTCTCTTCCGTCTATTTTAATCAAACAATCCGTATGAAAAACTTCTCCTGACTTGTGATGATTGGTGGATTTTCCCACTTCAAAATTTACCAGTACTTTACCACCTCTTTCCTCGATATTGGAAAGCAATTTGCCTAGATTGGTAACTCTCTTTAAAACATAGTCCTTGATGGCTTCAGTCAACTCCATATTTTTACCTTGTAGGTTTATTTGCATGTAATTTATTCTTTTTGTTTAATAAAATGATCAACTGCATTTCTTAGTTGTTCTAGATTGACTGGCTTAGCAAGAAAAAGACCACCCAAACTTTCTACTTCTGGTTCAAGACTTCCGTCCATATCAGTCGTCGAAAGAATAAAAGGAAGATTTTCAAATTGTGGTTTAGAACGAAGTTCTCTAAGCACCTCTATTCCCCTTTTTCCACCTTCTCTCATGGAATTATCAGAAAGAATTAAATCACCACCGCCACCTTCTTCTAAATATCCAAGGAGAGACTCACCATCCTCAAATTCTATGACTGTATGACCCATTATTTTAAGCATAGAACAAAATGCTCTTCTGACAACTGCAGTATCATCAGCCACAAGAATCCTCAAAGAAAGCTTTTCTTTTTGTTCCTGTTGCAAACCCACTTCTTTATTTTTTAAACTCATTGCTTCATTCATAGTCTTCATTATATCATAAATAAAAATCAAAAAACTACTTCTTGATATTCCTCGTAAGAGCTTTTAGAATAATATCGAGCTCCATAGTCGCCACTCCGACGACTGTATCGGCTCCGCCGTAATATATATAAAGAAGCTCACCTTTTAAAGCCATACCGCATGGAAAAACGACATTATTGACTATCCCAACTTTTTCATACAATTCTTTAGGCTCAAATATGGAGTCGGTGGTGCGCGCAAGGACAATAGCCGGATCTTTTAAATCAAGTAAGACTGCTCCAATACGATAAGTGTTATGACTTTTGGAAACACCATGATAAAGAAGCAACCAGCCAAATTTTGTTTTCAAAGGAGGCGCGCAAATGCCGACCTTTGAGCTGTCCCAGCTATTTATTCTAGGTCCTATGATTCGAATGCATTTCTTTATAATCTCCTTTTTAAAATTAAGAGACTTTAAATAATCCCCGCATATTTCATTTCCAACACGATGCAAGAAAAAATATTGACCTTTGATCTTTTCAGGAAAGACGCAAGTATCTTTATCGTCAAAACCGGACGGAGTGATGAGAACAGGTTTTTCCCATTTCCAATTCTTGTTTAAAAAATCTTTTTCTATTATGGAAGTAATGGCGACTCGTGGCGGACCAATACCATCAAAAGCCGTGTAACACATGTAAATAGTTTTCCCAATTTTCGTGAGTCGCGGATCTTCACAGCCAGAATTGCCACCTGCGATTTTTTTTAATTCAAAATCTTCTCTCGGACTATATACAGGTTCAGACAATCTTTCATCAATTTTAACACCATCTTTGCTTGACGCATATCCAATGAAAGAAGTGTTGTCATCCGAAAGCGTTCTGTATAATATATGCGTCGTATTTCGTATCCGTAAAACGGCCGGATTGAAAGTCGCTTTTGCTTCCCATGAATGTTCCTTTTTGGGCGCGATAATGGGATTTTTGGAAAATCGCTTAAAATTCCATTGTGAATCTGCTTCATTTAGCATAGTTTCTAAAAGATCTTTTAAATTCACATGAGCTACGCAAGTTGTCATATCCGTCGCGCCGTAATATATATAAAGAGCATCTCCACCCAAACGACCATTTGGCAAGGCAAGTCTTTTTATAATCGCACCTGTTGGAAAAACCACATTCGGAACATGACCTAGAAGTTCATACGACTCGCGAGGCGCAAAGAGTGGGCCATGAGTGCGTCCAAGAATTTTAAGCGGATTCTTAAAATCTGAAATCACCGCTTCAACCCCAAATATGCGATCAAGACCACTTCCTTCAAAATAATTTTGAATATGCGAATATACCAAGAGATAGCCCAGAGAAGTTTTGATTGGTTGAGCGCCAACCTCAATATGATCGTAAGGAGATCGCTTGAAATCAATGACATGTTTATCTATATCTTTATACCACTCATCCCAAAAACTCATATCCCACAGATCTTCTATCTTGTCGCATTGAGCTATGGCTATTTTAGAAGGAGGCATATCTGTATTTACTGAGAGAATAACTGTAACCTTCCCTCCGATGCGTTCAGGAAAGAGAGTCATCGCTTTTGCGTTAAAAGGCGTTACAAGATGTCGTTCTTTGATTTTTTTTAAATCTTTTGAGACAGCGACCGCAACCTTGATCCCACTCGCCTCAAACGGATATTTGGAAAGCGCCGTATAGAATATGTAATACTCGCCTTCAAAATAAGTAACACGTGGATCTTCGCAACCATATTTTTCCCATTCTTCTTCAGGCATGATAAATGGCGCGCGTTCCTCAAAATCCCCGCCATTCTTACTTTTTCCGATACCAACAACTGAAATCTGCTGTGGCGTGCGAAGCCTATCCACTGCGGAAATAGCGCGATAAACACCATAAAACATTTTACCAACCTTAATAACGCTCATATTAAAAGTGGCAAAAGCCTCCCAGTAATGGTCTTTGTCCGGAACAAGAATTGGATTGTGGTGAGATCTTTTTACAACAAACATAA